>JAGRJX010000265.1 GCA_020442545.1 Lysobacterales bacterium | reverse complement strand
GACGCTCACGTTCCGGCCTGACCGGTGCGGCCGCACTGGCGGCATGCACCCGGAAGCCGCTGACAAGGCTTTTCGCTTCTGGGTTTCCAGCGTCAACCGTGACCTGTACGGCCGCACATGGGGCAAGCGATGGCATCGCGGCCTCATGTGGGCGAGGGGACAGGAGTTTCACAAAGACGGCCGCATCCACTTCCACGCAGTCATCAGCAGCGCGTCCGACGACCTCTACCGGCTCGGCCGGTGGTCGGATTGGCACGCGCTCTGGCTGCGTGAGTTCGGCGTTAACAAGCTCGAACGGCCCGAGTCGCAAAGCGATATCGCCGGGTACGTCAGCAAGTATGTAGCGAAGGGCGGCGAGGTCGACTTCTCGCCGAACTTCCAAGCATGGCAGCCACCCCCGATGCAGTGGGGAAGGGCACCGCAACAAGAGGTGTTTCTCGCGACCTCACAGAACGCGGGAGCCTGCGGACAGGTGGCAAGCCCCGCGCGGGTAGTGAACGGATCAGGGGCAGCCGCAGCGCTTTCCCTATCTTGACCCTACCCGTATGTCCGCAGGAAACGAAAAACCACAACGAAGCCGAGAGAGAAAAATCATGAGCGAAGCGAAGAAAGATCAGAGCTACAACCCGCCTCGAATCATCATCGAGAGCGCGGCCGTACATCAGAAAGACGGCACGTCTGCCCGCACCGGCAAGCCGTACACCATCCGCGAACAGGATGCATGGCTCGATACCGGCGACAGCTACCCCGCAAAGATCAGCATCACCCTTGGCGACAACGATTGGCCGTTCCAGCCGGGTGAATACATCATCACCAATCCTTTGCAGCCCGGCCGCTTTGGTCGCTTGGAAGTTCCTCGCGATCTCGGCCTGGTGCCGTTGGCCAGCGTCAA
Organism: Lysobacterales bacterium; assembly: GCA_020442545.1. Classification (GTDB taxonomy): domain Bacteria; phylum Pseudomonadota; class Gammaproteobacteria; order Xanthomonadales; family Xanthomonadaceae; genus JACKOX01. Next base: position 14,663 of record JAGRJX010000265.1, on the reverse strand, counting down.
GCCGAAGGCAGGGTAACCGTGTCAACCCCGATCCTGACCTGCCTGCCCGCCGACTGGCACCCCGAAACCGGCATCTGCGATGACCCGGTTTGGATGGAAGTGTCAACCGGCGCGTTACCTCCCCTCAGCATCGCGGACGGAGCCGCCATCGGCCTCGCGATCATTGCAGTTTGGGTCATCGGTTGGGGCTACCGCGTCGCAGTGAGGGCCGCGACAAGGTAGGCGAGGGGAGAAGCGGACAGACCCCAATCCTAATTCGTCCGCACACGGAAGGAGAACGAAACATGGACGTTTCGGCAATCGTCACCGCTATCGGCGATGTGGGCACCGCTGGTGCTTCCATCGGCGCCGCGGTGCTGCTGGGCCTTGTGGGCATCGCTGTCTACAAGTGGGTTCGTCGCGCGCTGTAAGCGACACGGCGGGGGGCCTTCGGGCCTCCCGCACTCTTTCACACCACGGAAGGTAAACGGCCATGGAAGGCTACTTCGTCATCATTGCGGAACTGGGACTGGCATGGCTCGTCTTCACTGCCTGATTGCACTCGTCGCGCTGACCCTGCTCCCGCTGATTGCACACGCACACCCCGGCCACGTCTGCACCAGCGTTGCAGCCGGCTGTACCGAAGGCGAAGCCTACGCCGAAGCGCAGGCGCATGCCGAATCTCAATCTGGCGGCAGTCTTTACGTTTGCGTCTGGCAGAACAGCGACGACATTGCTGCAAGTCGTTGGCGCGGTGGTGTATCAACTACTGAGGCAAGCTGTCCTGCCGGCGCGAGTTTCGTGTCACCTTCGTACTACGGCACCTCCTGTGAACTCGTCGAATGCTGTTCGGATGTGTTCACGGCTTGGCCAACTGGTGGTGAGCAGTCGATGTGCATCGCCGGTTGCGAGTTCACGCCTGACGGTGGCGATCTTGAGTGCGGCTCAGTAGGTGGCGAGCCGTGGTGCATCTACACGGGCGACCTGACGCCGACCGGCGATGTGTGCGGCGAACCGTCCGAGTACGAACCCATTGATGATCCTGACCCGAACGACGAATGGCGCTGCGATCCATCGACGGGCGTCTGCTTGGATGAGAACGATAACCCGCACCATTGCACATTCGATGGCGGCGGAAGCCCTGTTAACTGCGTTCCGTTCACTGACAGCGATGGAGACGGCGTGCAGGACCCTGATGATCCGGATCCCGAAGACCCCGATTATTCGGACGACGAAGATACAGACGGTGACGGCATACCGGATCAGCGCGATCCGTACCCGAACGATGCCACCAACGGCACTCAGGACAGCCCCGAAGCCGATGGCCCGGTTGACCCTGACGCTGACAACGTAGCGAGCGGCGGCGGCACCTGTGGCGCTCCCCCGTCCTGCTCAGGCGATGGCATCGGTTGCGCCATCCTCTGGCAAACATGGCGGCGCGGCTGCGACACGAAAGAGCTACTCGGCCAGCTTACTCAGGTTGGTGAACTCGGCGACGACGATACCGAAGGCGTGACGGTTTCCGAGCAGCTGGACCTGCTCGAACAACTCGACACGATCACTGCGCCCGGCGGCGGAGCCTGCCCACAACCGCCAACGTTCAATGCGTTCGGCCAGACGTATGAACTGCCATTCACTGACGTCCTTTGCCCCCTGTTCGCCGTCCTCGCGCCGCTTATCGTGTTCGGTGCTTACCTCGCAGCGGCACGCATCGTTTTGGAGTAGTCAATGCCAGTCCTCGGCGAAATCATCGCAGCATCAATCCTCGGAACCGTCGTCAAGGCGGCAGCGAAGCTCTTGCTCGCGTTCGGCCTTGTCGTCGTCGTCAGCCAGTACGCAATCGGGCCTATGTTCGATCATGCGCTTTCGCTGCTGCCATCGAGTGCCGGCGAATGGATCGACCTTAGCGGCGTGCCTGAAGCTGTGAGCGTCGTTGCGAGTGCCTACGCTGTGCGAGTCGCAAAGCGTGTGTTCTTCGGATCAGCGCAGGCCGCGTCATGACCATGACGCTCATTACCGGCGTTCCCGGCGCTGGAAAGACGCTCTCGGCCCTGCAAATGGCCGTTGAGGCTCGCAAGGAACGCGAGGTTTTCGTTTGCGGTGTCGAAGGTTTGAAGCCCGGCGAGTTCGGCGAACTCGACGACCCGCGAGACTGGCAGGACTGCCCTGACGGCTCTCTAATCGTCGTCGACGAGGCGTGGAAGTGGTTCGGCCTCGATGCCCAACGCGCCACCAAGCTGCCTGATGACGACCGTATCAAGGCACTGGCGGAGCATCGTCATCGCGGCATGGATTTCATCCTGACCGGGCAGATCCCCGGCCAGTTCTGCTCCTACGTCAAGGGCCTCTGCGGCAAGCATATTCACGTCGTCCGTAAGTTCGGCACGACAGCCACACAGCGGTTCGAATGGGGCGCTGTCGTTGGCAGTCCGAATAACGCGACCGAGCGGAAGAAGGGTACCGAGGAACTGTGGACGTACCCAAAAAATCTCTACGATCTGTATCAGTCGGCCACCGTCCACACGATCAAGCGCAAGTTGCCGATGAAGTTGCTGGCGCTCCCGTTGCTCCTGCTGGCGGCCATCGCCCTTGTAATCTTCGGCGTGTCGGGTTTCGCATCCGTTGGCGATAATTTCCGCCTAGATCAGACCGAAGGGCAGGCGGCGAACGTGGAGGGAGCGTCAGCGACCGAACGTCGCAGCTTGCCCGCAGGTCGTACGCAGGGTAGACGCGCTGACGAACCGAAATACCCGAACGCCATGAGCTACGTTCAGGCGCATTTGCCACGCGTCCCCGGCATGCCCGGATCGGCTCCGATCTTCGATGACCGCAAGCCCAAGTCCGAGCCTCGGATGTACTGCATCATCGTCGGCGATCGCTGCGGCTGCTATACGGAGCAGGTCACGCGGCTAACGATTGATCCCCTGATGTGCCGTGACGTTGCCGTCAATGGCATGTACGACCCGTACAGGCCTCCGTATGAGGCTCAAGAGCGCAAGACGACACTCGCCAGCATCACCCGTGAAGCCCGCGAGCGCGAGCGTCGACAGCCGCGTGTCGGCAACAACTACACGCCACCGACCGACACCGCAGCGCCGTCTATGTGGGGTGATCGAGAGACGATGTTCCCGGAGCATCGACGCAACCGATAGACCACAGGGCAGGGTGGCGTTACCCTGCCGCCATGAATCACTCACCGTGGTCCTACGTGCTTCCGATCGCGCTCGGCGTTTTCCTCGGGATCATGGCTGCGTTCGTCTCAAGTCTCTTCCTGCTGGGACTCGCGGTTGATAGCGCACAGCAACAGGCCAATAGCCAGATGACTGACTTGCTCAACGTGCTTCCGCACCCAAGGCAAACGATGGCACCCAAGCCAAGTTCAACGCCGATCAAGGTTCAGCCGGTCGCAACAGGTGATACTCGACCACGGTATCCGGGTTCCAAAGATTCAATGCGGCCCGGCACGCTTGCTTGTCACTTCGGATTCATTCAACGGCGCACCCGCGACGGCTGGGAACCTTTGATGACCGCTGACGGCCAGTCCCGTACCTGTCGTTCATCAGGCTGAGTCCGATAAGCTCACGGGCTGTGAATTTCCGGCCACCGGGTGCCACCAGGTATCGGCCACGCACGCGCCAGCCGGACCAGTCATGGTCGGCTGACAGGTCGATATGATGGGTTGCCCGTCGACGCTGCATGGCCACGCAGCATGGGCGCTCAGAGCATCTGAAACGACAGTTCATCCGTTCCCCCTGTGGAACGCCAAAACTGCCTGAGTGTCTCGACTGCGCGGCCCATCGCACGCACCAGCCAATTGCGCATAATGTATATTATGTCGCATTCAGACACTGGCTGCGACGAGTCATCAGGACACACTTGATCACGATCCGGCCAACTCCTCGTCGCCAGCCCGTCCATCATCCGAGTCGATCCACGCCATACTGCAATCAGGAGGCAACCAGTTGATGCCAACAAACCGGGGCTTGTCGGCTGAAACCACCGTGAACAGAAGCGCGACGTCCTTCCATTCGTAGTTGGCGCCATGGTGCGTATCGTCCTGGTGCAACGCGGTGGCGATCGAGTAGTCACCCGGACCGAGATTGGCGGCGAAACGAAACCTCAGACGCGCCAGGCGTCCGGCGCTCGCGTCGGTGATCGGCAGCTTGAGATGGTGTGTGTTGGTGCCGAATACGGGACGTCCGAGCCTGTCTTTGATCATGTAGCCGACGACCAGACCTTCGATGTCGGCATGCAGACGGACATCAATCAGGAGACAGACGTCATCGCCAGTGGCGACGACCTCCACCGGCTGGCCATCGGTCGACACCAGTTCGACACGTTCGACGACGGCTTCACCGCTGCCAGAGGTGGTACGGGCGCGACCGTCCGGCAATCGATCAACGCGTACTGACTGGCGCCCGGCATCGGACAGGACCGCGTTGTAGCGATCCAGGACTTCTTCCGCCGCGCCATCACAGGCAATCGAGCCTTGCTCGATGAGGATCGCTCGTGGGCAGAGGCTGAGGATCGCGCCGGGATCATGCGACACCAGCAGCAGCGCCATGCCTTCGGACTGGTAACGGCGGATGCGTTCCATGCTCTTGTGCTGGAAATAGGCGTCGCCAACCGCCATGGCCTCGTCCACGATCAGCAGATCCGGCCGAACGGCGGTGGCCACCGCGAACGCCAGGCGCATCTGCATGCCGCTTGAATACTGCCTCACCGGTCGCCGGAAGAAGTCGCCGATCCCGGCGAAGGCTTCGATGTCCGGCAGGTAGGCTTCGATTTCCTCGCGATTCAGCCCGAGCAGCTGACAGCCAATGATCGCGTTCTCGCGACCGTCGAAGTCCGGATGAAAGCCCATGCCCAGTTCCAGCAGGGCGGCCACCCTGCCCCTGCTCGTCACGCTGCCGACGGTTGGGCAGGTGATGCCGGCGATCAGGCGCAGCAGCGTGGTCTTGCCTGCACCATTGCGTCCAACGATGCCAAGCGATTCGCCGGCACCCAGTGAAAAGCTGACATCGCGAAACACCCAGCTCAGTTCGTGCGCAGTCTTCCCGGTCAGCCATTCGCGAAGGCGTGCCCAGCGATCGGGATAGCGGCGGTAGGCCTTCCCTGCTCCGGCGACGGTCAGCACCGCCTTCACAGCTCATCCGCCATTGTCGGGGCGTTCGCCAGGAAAAAACGTGCCGCCAACCACAGCAGCAGCAGGGAGAGTACCGCCAGCGGCAGCAGCGACAGTAAGTTCGGTGCCGTGTGAGCCAGGAACAGTTGCTGGTAGGCGGCGATCAGCGGCTGCAACGGGTTCAGCCGCAGCCAGGTTCGAAACCCCTCGGGAAGGATCGACGGCGTGTAGACAATCGGCGTCAGCCAGAACCAGAACTGCAGCACCACGGCCAACAGCTGCCCGATGTCACGGAGAAACACGTTCATGGTGCCGAGCAGGACGCCGAGCCCGAGGGTGAATACGAGCTGCAGTAGCACCAGCGGCGGCAGCCAGAGCAATGCAATTCCCGGGAACTGCCCGATGATGACCAGGAACAGCAGGAACAGGCCGAGCATGATGGTGAACGGCAGCAGCGCGGACAGGGCGACGATGGCTGGCAGGCAGATGCGCGGAAAGGTCGATTTCTTGATCAGATTCGCTCGGTCAATGAACACCGTACTCATGCGTGCCAGCATGTCGGCGAACAGCGTCCAGGCGATAACGCCAATACAGACGTGGATGCTGAAGGCGAAGGCGTTGTCCTCGTGGCCCTCCAATGCCGGTCGCATCAGGCCGTGGAACAGCGCCACGAAGATCACGATCAATGCCAGCGGCTGCGCGATGGACCACAGTACGCCGAGCACGGATTCCCGGTAGCGCCCGCTGAACTCGCGCCAGACGCTGCTGGTCACGAAACCGCGATAGCGCCAGAGCGCGGACAGCATTGGTGGCCAGGACTTCAGAGACATAGTGCGATCATGCCCCACCCAGCACCTCGTGGTAGACATCAACCAGCCGATCTGCTGCGCGATCCCAGGTGAAGGTTTTCGCCCGCTCCTGCCCTTTTGTCCGCAAGTCGTCGCCTTGTTCCGGTGATTCCAGCAGTTGTTGCATCGAAATCGCCCATGCTCCCGGATCCGATGGATCCAGCAGGACGGCTGCGTCGCCCGCAACTTCGGGGATGGAGCTACCGTTCGAGGCGATGACCGGGACGCCAGCGGCGAAACCTTCCAGCACTGGCAGTCCAAAGCCTTCCGACAGGGATGGAAACAGCAATGCCGTGGCCATGCCGAACAGTGTGGGCAGATACTGATCCGGCACATAGCGGAGCCAGCGAACGTCGTGGATCGTGTCGCCCTTCAATCGTGTGACCAGTTCATCGCAGCCCCAGCCTTCACGCCCGGCAATCAGCAGCGGCACTTCGCGTCGCAGGTCTGCCGGCAGCAGAGCATGTGCCCGGATCAGCATGTCCAGGTTCTTGCGTGGCTGCAGCGTGCCGACGAACAGGAAGAAGCGCTCGGGCAGTTCCAGGTGCAGCCGGACTTCGCGCTGCAGCGTTGCATCAGCCTGCTCAAACCAGCGTGCATCCACGCCCAACGGCATCACGCTGATCCGCGACTCCGGCATGCCGAAATGACGCGCGATTTCGTGCTTCGAGAATTCGGAAATGGTGACGATGTGGTCGGCCCATTGCGCCGACAGTCGCCACATCGCATTGACCAGCCGCTTGCGCGGATAAGTGACCCATTCCGGATGTGACAGTGGAATCGCGTCCATCAATGTCGCCAGCAGCGGCGTGCGGCGCAGGCGCGGAATCTGGTGGTCGGTGGCGTGGATCAGATCAACCTTGCCGCGCGCCATCTGTTTCAGTCGGGAAAACGAGCGTCCAAGCAGCAGCGCGCGTCGCGCCTGCGATCGATAGTCGCCAACCGCCGCTGCGCCATCGACGCGACCGGAAGCTAGCTCTGCGAATTCGAAAGGTCGCAGGTCGATGCCCGGCCGCTGGCGCAGCCGCGACAGCAGTTCGCGGGTGACCGTGCCAATCCCGTCAACGCCGCCATTGGCGAGGCCGGCAGCCAGCACGCTGGTGCCGAAGGCCACGCGCAAGCTCATGCGTCCAGCATCCAGGACAGGGTGTCATGGAGCGGCGGCGACTGCCAATCACCAATCAGCTCGCAAAGGTGATCCGGCGATCCGCGCAGGCAGCGGATTTCGTTGCCTCGAACCAGCCGCTCATCCACGGACACTTCGAGCTTTCGGCCAGCAATCACTTCCGCCATGCCGAGCATGTCGCGCAGCGTGTACGACTCACCGGAACATATCTGCACCGTTTCACCGGCCGGCTGGTGCTCCAGCAATCGGCGATAGGCTTCGACCACGGCGCGCACATCGGACACATCGCGACGCACCTCGAGGTTGCCCAGCTCGATGCAGGTTGCACCGGATCGAAGGTGTTCGACGATCTTCGGCAGCAGGAACTGACCGCCTTGCCCTGCCCCCGTGTAGTTGAACGGTCGCACGATCACCATCGGCAGGCGGTCCATCCACAGCCGTGCAAGATACTCCATGGCCAGCTTGCTGACCGCGTATTCGTTCGCGGGGTTCGCGGGTTGCGACTCGCGGATCAGCACGTCGCCGGCGTCACCATAGACATTCGCGCTGCTGGCGAGCAGCAGGAACGGCGGCGATGGCAGCACCTCCGCAGCGGCGGACAGCAGGTTGCGGCTGCCGAGCAGATTGGTCAGGTAGAAAGACTCCACGTCGCCCGCGGCGACGAAGGCCTGCGCCGCCAGATGCACGATGGCCTGCGGCTGGATTTCGTTCAGCAGGGCATCAACCTCGTCGCGACGACTGATGTCGGCCTGACGGAAACGGTGGTTGTCCGGCTGAGCCGCCCTGCCCGTTTCCCAGACCTCGCAGCCCGCGTTCGCCAGCTCGGGAACGAGGTAGCGTCCCGTGAATCCGGTGGCACCAGTAACCAGGACGCGCTTCATCGTAGCCACGTAGTCAGAATGAAATGCCGCGCTCGACGCGGCGGATGTCGGCCTCGACCATCATCTGGCACAGCTGTTCCAGCGTGGTCTTCGGCTCCCAGCCAAGCTCGCGCCGCGCCTTGTCCGGGTTGCCGATCAGCAGGTCGACCTCGGCCGGCCGGTAGTGCTTCGAATTGATGCGCACCAGCGTGCGACCACTGGCGCGATCGATACCGACTTCCTGCTTGCCCTCGCCCTCGTACATCAGGTCGAAGCCGGCGATCTGCGCGGCAAGTCGGGTGAACTCTCGGACCGTTTCGGTGCGATGGGTGGCGAGGACATAGGTGTCGGGCTGTTCCGCCTGCAGCATGCGCCACATGCCGTCGACATATTCCCGCGCATAGCCCCAGTCGCGCCGCGCGTCGAGGTTGCCGACCTCGAGGACATCGAGCGAGCCATGACGCAGTCGCGCCATGCCGTCGCTGACCTTGCGGGTCAGGAACTCACGCCCACGCAATGGCGACTCGTGGTTGAACAGGATGCCGCTGGCGCCGAACAGTCCGTAGCTCTCGCGGTAGTTCACGGTCATCCAGTGTGCGTACAGCTTGGCCACACCATACGGGCTGCGCGGATAGAACGGAGTCGATTCATCCTGTGGAACGCATTGCGCCTTGCCGAACATCTCCGAGGTGCTGGCCTGGTAGAAGCGCGCCTCCGGATTGACGATGCGAATGGCTTCGAGGAGGTTCACTGCCCCGAGGCCGGTGATCTCGCCAGTGGTGATCGGCTGCTCGAAGGAAACGCCCACGAAACTCTGTGCGGCCAGGTTGTAGACCTCACTCGCTTCACTATTGGCCAGAAGGCGGATGCTCGACGACAGATCGGTCAGGTCGTTCTCGACCAGGCGCAGGTTCGGGTGCGAGTCGACGCCGAGTTCCTCGATGCGCCAGAAGTTCACCGAACTGGTACGGCGGAAGGTGCCGTAGACCTCGTAACCCTTCTCCAGCAGCAGTTGCGCCAGATAGGCGCCGTCCTGCCCGGTGATGCCGGTAACAATCGCTTTCTTCATCGTGTTCCGCTGATCCCATGCCCGGTACGTCACGTGGATGCCAGGCGTATCGCCGTCGGCACGCGTGAGTGGTTTGTCGACATGGGCGGAACAGCTGTCGGACGGCCGCCCTCGACGGTCGGAGAACCGTCCGTAGCGCGCCATCGCGAACGCCTTTGGCCGCTTGGCGACCACACCCCCGTGAGCGTCGACGGCCGGTTCATGAAACGCGTTGGCTTCCCTGCAGAAAGCCTGCCGAACCGGACGTCGCAGTATGGCGATTTGCAACGGAGACCGCCACTGTCCGATGCGCTCACATTGCTGCCCTACTGTGACGCCCTGCCCGGAACCGAAGCCGCTCAGGCCATGCCTGATGCGCCTTCCGTTCGCGCCTTGATGGCCCGCTCAAGCTCCGGGCGCAAGGGCATGCGGCGAAGCCGGATCCCGCTGGCGGCGAAGATGGCGTTGGCAAGCGCCGGCGCGGCCGTGGGTATGCCCATCTCGCCGGCACCACTGGGATCGGCGCTGCTCTCCATGATATGCACTTCGACGTCCGGCGCGTCGGCGGATCGCAGCAGCGGATAGTCAGGGAAGTTCCGGGTGGCGACCTGCCCGTTCTCGATCCTGATTTCCAGCCCCAGTGCCGTCGACAGCCCGTCGATGGTGCCGCCCATCATCTGGGCTTCCAGACCCAGCGGATTGATCGCCCGTCCGACATCGGTGACGCAGATGCAACGATGGATGACTGGCTGCCCGGACGGATCGACGCTCACTTCCATCGCATGTGCGGTGTATCCACCAAACGTGAAATGCGCAGCTATTCCCAGACCTCGACCGTCGGGAAGCTTTCTGCCCCAGCCGATCTTCTCGCCAGCGATGCGCGTGACCTCGCGCAGGCGCCGCGGCGAGAACACCGGGCCGCCGTGATTCCCGTAGGGCCACTCATCGTGGTCGAACAACGCAAGGCGCAAGGCCAGCGGATCGCGCCCGGCGGCGTGCGCGATCTCGTCGAGGAAGCTCTGCACCACGAAGGCGTTGGCCGTGTGGGCTGGTGCGCGCCAGGAGCCACGGGTCATGCCGGATTGCACGGCCGCCCACTCCATCCGCAGGTTCCCCACGATGCCGGCCGGGAAATCATCGGGATAGAGTTCGGCCTGCCACAGGTTTTCCGGCGGCACGTTCTGCCGCCGGTGGTATTTGCTGGCGCTGGCCAGACGATGCATCCACGCGGTGATCGCGCCAGCATCATCGATGCCAGCGACCATGCGGTGATGGCCAAACGGGCGAAAGAAATCGTGGGCGAGGTCGTCTTCACGCGTCCACATCAGCTTGACCGGCTTGCCGCTCGCCTTCGCCAGCAGCGTGGCCTCGGCAACGAAGTCGTTGCTCAATCGACGACCGAAGCCGCCACCGGAGCGGGTCATCGTGACTTCGATGTTCTCGCGCGGAATGCCACTGATGCGCTGGGCGACGGCAGCAGCACCAGCCGGCATCTGCAATGAGGCGATGATCCGCATCGAGTCCTCGTCGATCCGCACGAAGGCACCCGGCGGCTCCATGGGCGCATGCGCGACATACGGCACGCGATACGTTGCCTCGACGATCTTCGCGGCGACATCCCTGGCCGCATCGAAATCGCCGTCTTTTCGAACGACCTGCGCGGACTTCGAGAGCAGTTCCGCGCACTGCGCATCAAGCGATGTCGTTGACTCCGTATCGTGGCCGCCAGACTTCCACGTCACCTTCAGCGCACGGCGGCCCTTGATCGCCGACCAGGTGTCATCAGCCAGCACGGCGACGCCGGCCACGAGGTTCGCGGTGATCGGCTCGGAACCCGTTGGGCCATCCAGCTTGATGACCTGCCGGACGCCAGGGATCTTCAGCGCTTCCGTGGCATCGAAACTTTCCACGTCGCCTTCGAAATGCGGACAGCGAAGGATGACTGCGGTCAGCATGCCGGGCTCGTACACATCGATGCCGTAGACGCTGCGGCCGGTCACGATGTCCTCGGCATCGACCACGCGCTGCGCCGTTCCAATGATTCGGAACGCATCCGCGGACTTGAGCGGCAGGTCATCGGCCGGCAGCGGAAGTTTCGCGGCGTCCGCCGCCAGTTCGCCGTACCCGAACGACTGCCCTTCCGGCCCGAGCACGCGCCCTGCCCGGGTATCCGTCGCCTCAAACGCCAGCTTCCAGCGCTTGGCAGCGGCGGTTCGAAGCAGGTGGCGGACCTTCGCGCCGGCCTGCCGCAGGTCAGCCCAGGCACGCGGAATGTTGGTGCTGCCACCCGCCCACTGCGGACCGTATTTCCAGGTGAGTTCGCCGGGGTTTTCCGCCGGCACCAGCCCCAGCGGCAGCTGTTCCACGCGAACGCGCGACCAGTCCGCATCCATCTCCTCGGCAATCATCATCGGCAATGATGTCTTGACGCCCTGACCGATCTCCGGCCCGCGGGCGCCGATGACGACGGTGCCGTCCGCCTCGATGGTCACCAGCATGCCGAGCTTAGCCGGCACCTTCGCCGCCTCGGCAGTGCTGGCGAGCACTGACGCCGGCAGCCAGACCGACAGCATCAGCCCACCACCGGCAGCGGCGGTACATTTCAGGAAACTGCGTCGACCAGCGTCGAACGTTTCGTTGCTCCCATCGATTGATTTCGTCGACTCATGTGCCATGGCCTGCGCCCTCCTCCGCCTTGCGCAGGGTCACCGCGTGGCGAATGGCCTTGCGGATCCGTGGATAGGTACCGCAGCGACACAGGTTGGACAGTTCGGCGATCTGGTTGTCGCTCGGGTCCGGAAAACGCCGCAGCAGATCCGCTGCCGCCATCAACTGGCCCGCCTGACAGTAGCCGCATTGCGGCACGTCTTCGGCAATCCACGCCTGCTGCAACACGTGCAAATCACCTGAGTTCGCCAGCCCGGCGATGGTGGTGATCTTCCTGCCCGCCGCGGCGGCCACCGGAATCGCGCAGGAGCGCACCGCCTGGCCATCCAGATGCACCGTGCAGGCGCCGCAGGCGCCAACCCCGCAGCCATACTTCACGCCTGTCGCACCGGCGTGGTCGCGAAGATACCAGAGCAGCGGCATTTCGGGGTCGCCATCGAAGGCGAGCGGATTGCCGTCCACGACGAGTTCAATCGATGACCCGGTCATACATCTGACCTCCAAGCTGGCAGCGGGAGCCATCATGTCATTGATTCCGATCCGGCGCGAATGAGATTCGTGCTGCATCAAGGTGACGTCAGATTTCGCAGGAATTCGAGCGTTGAAACGACAAACGGCCCGCCGAAGCGAGCCGTTATCGAGTATTCAATGGCGTCCCCACGGGGATTCGAACCCCGGTCGCCACCGTGAAAGGGTGGTGTCCTAGGCCTCTAGACGATGGGGACGCTGTTTGAAACTGCTCTGATTGTTGGTGGAGCCAGCCGGGATCGAACCGGCGACCTCTACAATGCCATTGTAGCGCTCTCCCAGCTGAGCTATGGCCCCACTGCTGGAAGGCGCGGAAGGTTACGCGCGGATTCCGGCTTCGTCAAGCATTTTTGCCGATTGCCGTGGGTGACCGTGAACCACATTCAGGATGCCAGCACCGCTTCGTGATCGTCGGCGGGTATCACCGCACCGTCTTCCGCCAGTTCCGGTGCCCCCGCCAGGGTGAACCGCGAGTGCCCCTGCTCCGCCAGATACTCCAGCCACTTGCCGAGGAAGACGTTCATCCGCAGGCGATAGCCGACCAGCACCGGCAGCTGCGGATTGAGGCCGAGGACATCCTGCCAGCGCCGCCCGATGTAGCAATGCGTGGCTTCCAGCTGCTCGGCATCGTGGTAACAGCGCAGGTGTGCGGAAGGGTCGGGCACGCCGGTCCGCGGGTCACGAAGCAGATAGCTGAGGCGCAGCTCCTGCGTGTACGGGTAGCTGGCCAAAACCTCCAGATGCAGATCCAGATCGTCGCCGATGGTGGAACGGAAATGACCGACGGAAAGATCGCGCGGCGCGAACATGCGCGTCAGGCGCTGGTGATTTTCCGCGTACAGGCCCATCAGGTAGCGGAAGCGACCCAGCTTCGGCAGCGACTGTGACTGGTCGAGGACTTCGCTCATGGTCCGACTATATGACAGACGGCCAATTTCGCGTAGGCGTGGCGCGATGCCACCTCAGAACATATGCTTGTTGATCCCGAGCGCAGACAGCACCTTGCTGGCGATTTCCTCGATCGAGGTGTGTGTGGTGCTTAGCGAGGGAATCCCCTCCATCTGGAACAGTACCTCGGCCGCCGCCACTTCGCGGCGGCAGCGAGCGAGGTCGGCGTAACGGCTGTTCGGACGCCGCGCCTGCCGCACCTGCTGCAGGCGCACCGGATCGATGGTCAGCCCAAACAGCTTGTGTCGATGCGGCTTCAGCCGCGCGGGTAGACGATCGCTCTCCAGGTCATCGTCCGTCAGCGGATAGTTCGCCGCCTTCACACCAAAATGCAGCGCCAGGTACAGGCAGGTGGGCGTCTTGCCCGAGCGCGACACGCCGACCAGGATCAGGTCGGCCTCGTTGTAGTCGAGGTCGATGCCGTCGTCGTGCGACAGCGCGTAGTTGGTGGCGTCGATGCGTGATTCGTAGGCATCAAAGTCCACCAGTCCATGTGCCTTGCCGACCTGCGGCTTGCGCTGGCTGCAGAGCTCAGCCTCCAGTGGCTCGATGAACGGTGCGAACACATCGAGCATCAGCGCGCCACTGGTCGCCAACAGCGAGGAAATGTCCGCATCGATCACGGTATTCACCACCACCGGTCGCAGGCCGCAGCGCTCGCCTTCCAGGCGGATGCGCTCGGCCGCGCGTTCGGCCTTCTCGGAACTGTCCACGAAGGGGATCCGCTGTGTATCGAAGCGCACGTCGCCAAACTGGGTCAGCAGGCTGTGTCCGATGGTCTCGGCGGTGATGCCGGTGCCGTCGGAGACGAAGAACACCGGGCGGGGCATGGGTTCGTTCAAGTGCTGATCCTGCGGAAATGCCGCCGAGTATGGGGAACGCGAGTCTAACAGCCGCCTGCTTCTGCCTTGGGCAAAAGGCAACAGTGCGATGGGTCTTGCCTGTTCTGACAGCATGCGAAGCCTGCGGCTAACCCCTGACCGCCTCACTGATCTCGATTATTGCGACGCACAAACTTGTCCCGACCCGGGCCGAAACGGCAAAATAGGCGGCTGTCGCGCGGGATTCTTCCTTGATCCCGGGCGCACTACCCTCCCCGACCCGAACTGGAGATCGCCCGTGAGCGCTCACGTCCGCTGGCTGCAAGACTTGCGCCTTTCCGACCTCGCCGAAGTCGGCGGCAAGAATGCCTCGCTGGGCGAAATGATCGGGAACCTGGATGGTCTGGGTGTCTCGGTGCCGGGCGGTTTCGCCACCACGGCGCAGGCCTTCCAGCAGTTCATCGCCGAAAACGACCTCGCCGGGCGCATCCAGCATCGACTGGCCTCGTTTGACGTCGAGGACGTCAATGCGCTCACGCAAGCCGGTCGCGAGATCCGCGACTGGGTAATCACAGCACCGCTGCCGGCCGCGCTGGAGCAGGACATCCGTGATGCCTACGCCAAGCTGTGCAGTGATGCCGGTGCGGCGGATGTGTCTGTGGCCGTGCGCTCGTCAGCCACCGCCGAGGATCTGCCCGACGCCTCCTTCGCCG
>JAGRJX010000039.1 GCA_020442545.1 Lysobacterales bacterium | reverse complement strand
ATGAACAGCGCAAAGCGTTTTATATCTATATAATCATCCGGGATGCGACAACTAGGGTCATCAGCGACGCGCAGCAACGAAGCAGCCATGCGCCACGGCTGGCACCTCGACTCAGGCCGAGTCACGCAGTTCGCGTCGCAGAATCTTGCCGACATTCGACTTGGGCAGGTCTTCGCGGAACTCGATGTAGCGCGGCTGCTTGTAGCCGGTGAGATTTTCCCTGCAGTGCGCCTTGATCTGCTCAACGGTCAGGCCAGGATCCTTCTTCACGATCACCAGCTTCACCGCCTCGCCGGATTTCTCGTCCGGCACGCCGACGGCAGCGACTTCCAGCACGCCATCCATTTCGGCGACCACGTCCTCGATCTCGTTCGGATACACGTTGAAGCCGGAGACCAGGATCATGTCCTTCTTGCGGTCGACAATGAAGAAGTAGCCGTTTTCGTCCATCTTGGCCATGTCGCCGGTGTGCAGCCAGCCATCGGCGCTGATGACCTTGGCGGTGTCCTGCGGGCGATTCCAGTAGCCCTTCATCACCTGTGGGCCGCGCACGCAAAGTTCGCCGACTTCGCCAACCGGCAGCTGCTGGCCATTCTCATCCATGATGCAGCACTCGGTTGACGGCACCGGCAAGCCAATACTGCCGTTGTAGTCGGTGAGGTTCATCGGGTTGATGCAGGCAGCGGGCGATGTCTCGGTCAGGCCGTAGGCCTCGATCAGCGGCACGCCAGTGATTTTCTTCCAGCGTTCGGCCACGGCGCGCTGCACGGCCATGCCGCCGCCGAGCGTGAACTTGAGGTTGGAAAAATCGACCTTGTCGAAGCCCGGCGTGTTCAACAGGCCGTTGAACAGGGTGTTGACGCCGGTGATGCCCGTGAAACGCAGCTGCGACAGTGTCTTCACGAAGCCCGGCATGTCGCGCGGATTGGTGATCAGGTGGTTGATGCCACCGAACTTCATGAACACCAGGCAGTTCGCCGTCAGCGCGAAGATGTGGTACAGCGGCAGCGCGGTGATGATCGCCTCCTTGCCGTACTCGATGTTGGTGCCCAGCCACACTGAGGCCTGCTGCATGTTGGCCACCAGGTTGCGGTGGGTGAGCATCGCGCCCTTGGCCACGCCGGTGGTGCCGCCGGTGTATTGCAGGAAGGCGATGTCGCCGGACTCGATGTCCACGGCCGGCAGCCTGTGCCCGTGGTTCAGCAGCGACTTGAAGCGGATCGCGCCCGGGATGTGGAAGTCCGGTACGGCCTTCTTCACGTAGCGCAGCACGAAGTTGACCAGCTTGCCCTTGGCGAAACTCAACATGTCGCCGGCGCCGGTGGTGATGATGTGCTTGAGCTGGGTCTGGCCGGCAACCTGGGCGACGGTATGAGCAAAGTTGTCAAGCACCACCATCGCGGTGGCGCCACTGTCTTCCATCTGATGCTGCAATTCGCGTGCGGTGTACATCGGGTTGGTGTTGACCACCGAAAGCCCGGCACGCAGCGCACCAAAGATGGCGATCGGGTATTGCAGCAGGTTTGGCATCATGATCGCGATGCGGTCGCCGCGCTTCATTTTCAGTTCGTGGATCAGGTAGGCCCCGAAGCGGGCGCTGAGTTCATCGATCTGCTCGTAGGTAAGCGTGCGGCCAAGGTTCTCGAAGGCCGGCCGGTCGCGGAATCGCTGGCAGGAGGATTCCAGCACGGAGACGATGGAGCGGAACTCCTCCATGTCGACTTCCGCCGGCACACCTGATGGGTAGTTCGCCAGCCACGGATACTTCTCGCTCATCCAGATCCTCCCAGACCTACTGCCAAAGCCTCGCGTGCCGCCATCTGTTGGCGTCCGCGCTATCGTAGGCAAGGATTGCATCATCCCCCAAGGCTGACAAGGCAGGGCGCAACATGGCAGACGATTCGAGGGCGTGCGGCATCATTGGCCGATCAGCGCTTGCTCGCCGGCTGATAGCCGCCGTGCTGGCGATCTCGGTCGTCGCTTGTAGCAAAGCACCGCCGGAAACGCGCCTGCGCGAGCGCATTGCAACGATGCAGGCGGCCATCGAGGCCCGAGAATCCGGCGGGTTCATGGACGGCGTCGCAGAGGACTTCGTGGGCGAGGGCGGCATGGATCGCCGCCAGCTTCGTGGACTGATCGCCGCACAGATGCTCAGATCGAAGTCGGTCGGGGTTAGCGTGGTTTCGATGGATGTCCGGATGCTGGCTGATCAACGCGAAGCGAAAGTTGCACTCGAGGTTGTGCTGACCGGCGGTAGCGGCCTGCTACCGGACCGGGTGTCGAGTTATCGTATCCGTACCGCGTGGCGCGACGCTGCAGGTTGGCAGTTGCTGAGTGCGGACTGGGAGCGCCGTCTTTAAGGCAACGCTGAATAAATATCCGTCGCCGTCACCGCACGCCCGTCGTGCGGATCGAGTGGCGTCGGCGAAGGCAGACTGGCCGTCTGTCGAGACGACGGCGCGCTGAGCTGCGCGACGGGCGCGCGGCCCAACCGGTGGATTCCAAATGACGAGGGTGATGTCTCAATCGCCCGCCAGCCGCGCCTCAGTCCTTGCCAAGGCGGCGAGCATTGCCTGCGGCCTGCAGCACGACGGGCGAACGATTGAGACATCATGCCGGTGGCGGATATTTGTCTAGCGCTGCCTTAACGTCCGGGATCGGGCGATGCGTCGGACGAGCGTGCATCGACGAGACGGGTTGCGGCGAGGTCTGCGGTCACGTTGCCGGCAGTGGCGAAGACGTCCGGGAGCGTATCCACCGCCAGCATCACGCCAAGCGGACCAATCGGCAACCCCATCGCCTGGGTAACGGGAAAATTGGTGGCGAGAAAGCTCACCTGTCCCGGCAGCCCCACCGAGCCCATGCTTACCACTACCGCTAATGCCGCGCCGGCCGCGAGTTGCACGATGCTGACGTCGATCATCAGCGCCCAGGCGATGAACGAGGCGGACACGATGTACTGGATCGGGCTGGTGATGCGGAAAAGCGTGACGGCCATGGGCAGAACCAGCGCACTGACCGGTTTTCGATAGCCCAGCCTGTCCGCGCATTCCAGCATTGCCGGCAGCGACGCCAGCGAGGACTGTGTGCTTGCGGCTACTGCCTGCGCCGGCGCGATGCCTCTGGCAAAGTGCAGCAGCGATTCGCGTCGTGGCAGCACGGCGATCAGCATTACCAGCACGCCGACCAGGGTGTACAGCAGGATTTCCAGCGCGATGTACGCGCCCAGCGCGCCGAGCATGGCCAGGCCGGAGCGCGCACAGACGGCAAAGATCAGCGCGAACACGCCGATCGGTGCCAGCAGCAGGACCCATCGCACAATGACGATCATCGCGTCGGCCACGGACTGGAAGAACGCCAGCATCAGCTGGCGGCGGGATGCTTCAAGCCGGGGCAGGGCGAAGCCGAGGAACAGTGCGAACACCACCAGCGGCAGCATGGCGCTGGCGGCGGCAGCGGCAAGCGCATTGGGTGGGATGATATTGACGAACCAGTCTGACCAGTTCGGTGCCGGTGATGCGGTGCCGCCCTGCAGCGTTGCAGCGAGCGCATCGGTCAACGCCGGGTCACGGGGCAGTAGTGACAGTAGCGGTGGTGCCAGCAGCGCGGCCGTGGCTGCACCGAAGGCGAGCAGCAGGACAAAGCTGATGATCGCGCGGCGCGCCACGCGTCCGGAGGTCGCTGCGTCGTGGGTTGCATTGACGCCTACCACGACCAGTGCAAGAACCAGCGGCACCACGGTCATCTGCAGGGCGTTAAGCCAAAGCCGCCCGAGGGGTTGGATCAGGTTGGCCAGCGTTTCGCCCAGCGGCCCGTCCAGCCAGGCCATGGTGACGCCGGCAATGATGCCGATCCCGAGGCCCGCGAGGGTGCGAGTGGTGTTGGTCATGATGCGGGTCCGATCCGGGGAAGGTTCCAGGCGGCTTGCAGGCGCCAATACGCTGCTTCAGGCAGCAGTACGAACACCGGCTTTCGCACGGGATCCAGCCAGGCCAGCAACTGTTGCATCGTGTCCGGGGCCATGGCGGTACAGCCTGCGGTCGGCGTGTCTGCGTCCTTCCACAGGTGCGCAAAAATGCAGCTGCCACCCATTGGTTGCTGGTCCACGTTGTGCTCGATCACGAAACCAAGGCGATAGCGCTGATCCTGCGCATCGAGCAGGTCGAGCCGCATGCGTTCGCTGGCGCCTGCCGCAGCTGCCGCGCCGACCAGGTCCGTATCCACAATGCGGTTGTAGTTCGGGCTGTCGCTGACGTCCACGCACCAGCTGCCGGCGTGCATCGGCAGGTATTCCAGGGCGCTGTTCACGCTGGGTGCCGAGCCAAACGCGCTGCCGATCGCAAAGACCCCTGCCGGGCTGCGACCGTCACCTTCGCGTTTTGCCGGACCCTCACCCGATAACGGGTGCAATCCACGGCCCCACGCCGATCCAGCTCTTCCGAGAGTAACGGGAAATGGTCCGGCGACCGCATGCCAGCTGGCAGCGCTACGCTCGAAGCTGAACATGCGTGCCCGCGGCGCGTCCCAGCCGTCGGTCAGCACCAGCACCATCTGGCGGCATTGGTTCCACGCGGCATCCGCCGCCGTGCGCCTGCCACCCGGCCCCACACACGCGGCAAGGATCACGGTCAGCAGCGCCAGCAGGAGCGCAGGAGCACCGGAGGCAGACACCCTTTGAGCGCGCGTCATGA
This sequence comes from Lysobacterales bacterium, assembly GCA_020442545.1. Lineage (GTDB taxonomy): Bacteria > Pseudomonadota > Gammaproteobacteria > Xanthomonadales > Xanthomonadaceae > JACKOX01. The sequence continues at coordinate 8,379 of JAGRJX010000039.1, read as the reverse complement.
TCCAAGCATGTTCTGGATCCGATCCAGGTTGGCGCGCAGGTTCTCGCGGCGGACACGATCCTGGCAGAGTTGAAGGAAAACGCCGTCCAGCAGGTGGTGAAGGGCGGACTGATAGAGCAGCGGCTCGATCTCGGCAGCCTCGTCGTGGGCGGACACAACCAGCGCAACATCGGCCATGGCGCGCAGCGGGTTTGCGGTGTTGCGACTGACCGTCACCACCTTGCCGTGATGCTCGTGCACCCAGTGGCTGATCTTGCACAGCGCCGGGTGCTGGCCGTGTTCGGAGAAGACCATCAGGACATCGCCACGCGTGACGCTGGAAACGTTGGCGGCCATGCGCGCCGCATCAAAGTTGTGCACCGTCGAAATGCCAAGCAGCGCGAGCTTCATGGCGAAGGCACGCGCGTGAATGTCGTCAACACCAAAGCCGATCAGGAACACCTTGTTCGCCCGCTCGCCGCTCTCCGTCTCGCCGGAAATGGCAGCGGCAGCGGCAGCCAGCACATCGGGTGGGTTGAGCAGTCGCGTGGCCTGTTCGGCCTCGGCCTTGCGCCGCCAAAGCTGCGAGGCCGGATCATCCGCTTCATCACTGTCGCTGCTGGCGGCGTTCGGGCCGTTTTCGGCAGTATCGGCACGGGCGATGGCCTCGCCAATGGAGTACTTGAGATCGGGATAGCCCTTGAAGCCAAGCTTCTGGCTGAACTTCACCACGCTGGACTGGCTGATGCCGAGCGCGTTGGCCAGCTGTTGCGAGGAGTAGTCGCGCAGCAAGCCTGCGTTGTCCAGCAGGAAGTCCGCGATTCGGCGCTCAACGGCCGACATCTGGTCACGCTCGGAACGGATCTTGACCAGTGGGAACATGCGGTTTCTGCCTTCCTCGTCCGAGGCCCGTCAGCTCGCCCAGGCCTGAGCGACTTCCAGCGGTTCCAGGCCGCGAATCTCGCGAACGCCAAGTCCCGGCGCATCGGTGATCGAAATCTCCGAGTCGTTGAACAGGACGCCGGTGTCCACCGGGTCCAGCGTACACAGGGACGGACCGTCGAGGTCAATCTTGGTGATCACGTCAGCCTTGGCCACCGCCACATGCACCGCTGCGGCCACACTGATCGAGGTCTCCAGCATGCAGCCGATCATGCATTCGACGCCGTGCAGAGCGGCAATGTCGGCCAGTTTGATTGCATTGGAGATGCCCCCGGTTTTCATCAGCTTGATGTTGACGATATCGGCCGCGCGCATGCGGATCAATTCCACCGCCTGCATCGGGTCGAACACACTCTCGTCCGCCATGACCGGCGTTTGCACCCGCTCGGTCACATAGAGCAGGCCATCGAGGTCACGTGCCTTGACCGGCTGCTCGACCAGCTCGAGCTTGACCCCCGCTTCTTCCAGGTTGTTCAGTGCGTACACGGCCTGCTTGGCTGTCCAGCCCTGATTGGCATCGAGTCGCAGCAGCGCGCGGCCTTCCACGGCCGCGTGGATGGCCTTGACACGTTCAATGTCCACGCCGAGATCCTTGCCGACCTTGATCTTCAGCGACTCGAAGCCACGCTCCACGGCCTTCAGCGAGTCCGCAACCATCTTGTCGATGTAATCAACGCTGATGGTGATGTCGGTGGTGATCGCCGGATCGCCGCCGCCGAGCAACTGGTACAGCGGCGCGTCGTACAGCTGTCCCCACAGATCGTGCACCGCGATTTCCACCGCCGCCTTGGCGCTGGTGTTCTTCTCCATGGAGTCCTGAATCAGGCGGGTGATGTGGTTGAGGTTGGCGATCTCCTGTCCGATCAGGCGCGGGGCGATGTAATGACGGATCGCGTCGATGATCGAGCCCAGCGTATCGCCGGTGATCACTGCAGTCGCCGGTGCTTCGCCATACCCGACATGGCCGGTGTCGGTCTTGATGATGACGACGATGTCGTCGATCTCGTTCACCGTGCGCAGCGCTGTCTTGAACGGCGTCTTCAGCGGCACCCGGAGGCGACCGAAACGGATGTCGGTGATCTTCATGGCAGGATTCCCCAGGGGCGCACGATGCTGGTCATGCGGTCGATGTAGCGCTCGTTGTCGTTGAACATCAGCGGTTCCAGCGGCGTCACGGACACCGCGTTGAGCTTGATCCGGCGCCGCGAGCCGTCGGGCTGTCGATAGCTGATCCCGGAGACGTCGTGGATCACGTAGTGGCGCCCGTGGGCCTGACCGATCACCATCATCACATGTCCGGGGATATACACCAGGTCGCCGACGTCAAGGTTCGCGACAGCCCTGCGTCGATCATCATCACTCGAAGCCGCATCAAAGCGCTGGTGCGGGAATACCGGACTGACCGCCTGGTCGCTGGTGTTGCGCGGCAGGGTCAGGCCCATGGACTGGTAGACCTCCGACACGAAGCCCGAGCAGTCGCGCCCATTGTAGGCATGGCCCCAGCCATAGCGTTCGCCAAGAAACCTGAAGGCCTGGCGGATCAGGTTGGCACGGGTAAGCGGCAGGTAGTCGACGGCGCTGTCCCGGTTTTTCTGCAGCAGGGCGGGGGCGAAGGCGAGTTGACCATCCGCGCCACGCAGCGGCAATTCCAGGACCCACGAACTGTAGGAGGTCTGTCCGTTCACCGGCTGGTCGGCTGCGACATCGAGCGCCAGCGGAATGCGTACGCCCATGTCCAGATCAAGCTGTGACAGTGCTGGCTGTTCACGACTGTTCACGGTCCGCACCTCGTCGCCTGTGATCACCCGATACGGTGATCGCTCCGGGTAGCTCAGCACCACGTCCCGATCTCCCTCGGCGACGGCATCGGCGAGCGTCCAGGCGGCGTAGCGTGGACTGACCACGAACAGCCACTTGCCATCACGGCTGGTATGCGCGATCACCACTGGCGTTCCGGGAAACAGGGCGCTTTCCTGAAAGCGGTCGATATCGGTCTCACCGGCTTCGCTGAACACGCGCCGTGCAGTCGGGAAGCTGCGCAATGCACTTCGCTTCAGCGTCAGGCCAAAGCGGGTTGCCTGCGATGCCGGAATCCGATCCAGGGCCAGAGCGGCCATCCAAGCATCCAGATCAACTGCGGAGACTGGCTTGCCGTTAATGTCGAACAGCGCGCCAGCGGGCCGTGGGGAGCGGGCCTCGATCCATTGGCGCACCTGAGCTGCCTGCAGCTGAGCCGGCATATCGGCCAGCGCGTGCATGGATGGGTCTTGCTCGAGCAACTGCCGGTTGCGTACCCGGATGGCATCGCCGGCAAGCAGCACCGTATGGCGGTCGGCCGCTCCCTTTACCCAAAAGTCCGCGATGAGCTCAGTCTCGCCGACGCCCGGTACGCCGGAAGGTGGCAATGACAGCGGCAGGTCTTGGCGTGCGAGCACCGGCGCGGCGAATCCGAGCACCAGCAGCAGGGCCGCGCACGGACCGATCCGGTTGATCCGGGACTGGCTCGTGTGCCAGCGGTCGGCGCCTGCTGATCGGCGGTGTCGGCGTGCAGCCATGTCGGCGGAAGTGTCGAATTGCTCGCGCTTTGCGATGGCGGGGAAGTCGGTGGAATCGGCAAGACTGCCATGCCACAGGCGCTGCAAGTGGATCATGATCTTGTTCCTCCGCGCCACGGCACCGGAATGGCAGAATAGGTAATTCTGCAATGTCATGTAAAGAGCATAAATTATTGACGACCTCATATTGCTGTGCTACATCATGTCCCGCCGAACGATACACGCGGGGAAGGGAGGGCGTTACCGGTGCGAGGAAGGCCGACCAATAGGCTGGAAGCGTTGGCTCGATCACTGCTGCTGGCTCTGGCGGCCACCGGAGCGGCTGGCGCCTCCGCCGCATCGTCATCAGCAGTAGTGCCACCCGAGCGAGTGGCGGCCATGGTTGATGCCGGGCAGTTCTCACTCGCCAGCCGGGCCATTCGTGGTGCGCTGGCGGCTGCGGGTATTGACGAAAACATCCGGCGCGACTACCAGTGGCAGCAGGAACGGATGCGTCGGATCCGGTCGGACTTCAGCCTCGATCAAGCGCAGGCCAGCGAACGTCTGGCACAACAGCTGCCGGATCTCGAAGCGGAAGACGTCACCCGCTGGACGGCGAGCGGCGACCTGGAATCAATGGTCATCGACGGCGAGCGCCGCTACTTCAGGCGCGGCATCGGCAATCTGTTCCTGCTCAACGAAAGCGCTCGTGCCCGACGCAATAAGACGACCGCCACGCCAGGTAGTCCACTGGAGTCGGCACATCCGCATCACCGCGAGGTATTGGAGGCAGTCGCGGAGAGCGGCAATCCCTCGGTGTTGCCACGCCGATTCCGCATTACTCAGCATCTCAGCGTTGATGCGGATTCAGTGCCTGATGGCGAGACGCTGCGCGCCTGGATTCCCTATCCGCAGGAACTGATGGGGCAGCAGGAGGGCATCCGCTTCGTGTCCAGCCAGCCCGGGACGCACCGGATCGCGCCGGCCGGCACCGCGCAGCGTAGCGTGTATCTGGAACGGGCGGCGGAGAAGGGCAAGCCCACCGAGTTCAGCATCACCTACGAATTGACGATCTTCGCCCGGCACATGGCCGTGGACCCGACACGGGTCGAGACGGTGTCGATCACTCGGGAACTGGCGCCGTTTATTGCCGAGCGGCCGCCGCACATCGTCTTCACGCGCGCCCTGCGCGTGTTCTCGCAACAGGTCGTCGGCGACGAGACCGATCCGTGGCGGATTGCACAGAAGCTCTATGCCGCCGTCGACCGCATTCCGTGGGCCGGCGCGCGCGAATACTCGACCATCAGCAATCTCAGCGACTACACCCTGCACGCCGGTCATGGTGACTGCGGCCAGCAGACGCTTCTGCTGATGACTCTGCTGCGCCTCAACGGTATCCCGGCTCGCTGGCAGTCCGGTGCCATGTTCTCGCCAGGCGACTACTGGAACATCCACGACTGGGGCTGGCTGTACATCGCGCCCTACGGCTGGCTGCCGATGGATGTCACCTTCGGCCGTCTGGACAGCGACGACGCGGACGTCGCCGACTTTTACCTGGGCGGCCTGGACGGCTACCGGATTGCCTTCAACAGCGACTATTCCCGGCCACTAACGCCGGCGAAACAGCATTTCCGCTCCGACAACGTGGACTCGCAGCGCGGCGAAGTGGAATGGCGCGGCGGCAATCTCTACTACGACCAATGGAACTACGACTTCGAGTGGCACGTTCTGCCGGATGCAGGTGCGCCGGACCAGAACACCCGATCAACCAGCCTGCACCGATAACCGAGAGGGGAACTCCGACATGTTGACCCGTTCACGAAACCTGCGCAAAAGCAAACTCGCGCTGGCACTTGGCCTTGGCTTGATGGCCATGGGATCCGGCATCGCTCTTGCCGCAAACAATGACGGCGCCGTCATCGGACGAACCGCCCCTGGCGCAACCGTCACGATCAGCAACCCGGAAACCGGCTTCAGCCGCAGCGTTACCGCCAACGCGGAGGGTGAGTACCGTATCCCCTTCCTCACCGTGGGCCGCTACACCCTGACCACCAGTAGTGGCGACGCGCCGGTTCAGGTCACCGTGAATCTGGGCAAGACGACCAACGCAAACGTCGCCGCCGCTGCGGAGCTTGGCACCATCGAGGTCAGTGCCAGCCAGGTGGCACCAATGGTGGACGTGAGCTCGACAGAATCGGCAACCAACATCAGCGATACCGAGCTTGAACGGCTCCCGGTCAGTCGCAGTGTTTCCTCCGTGGCGCTGCTGGCGCCCGGTGTGTCGGCCGGTTCGGCCGCATTTGGCGGTATTGCCTTTGGTGGCTCATCGGTAGCCGAAAATGCCTTCTACATCAATGGCCTGAATGTTACCGACTTCTACAATCGTGTTGGTTTCTCCGAGGCACCGTTTGATTTCTACAAGGAGTTCCAGGTCAAGACCGGCGGCTACTCGGTGGAATACGGCCGTACCACCGGTGGTGTGGTGAACGCCGTGGCCCGGTCTGGCGGGAATGAGTTCCACTACGGTGCGAAGTGGGTCTACGGCCCGGACAACTGGGAGGCCAGTGCCCGCGACAGCTATGACAATGGCGAACGCTACCTGACCCGCAGCCGCGACCGCGGTGATTCCAACAAGCTCAATGTCTGGGCCTCGGGGCCGATCATCAAGGACCGCCTGTTCTTTTTCGCCATGTACGAGGCGCGCGATTACCAGCCGGAGAACACCAACAATGCGGGTTCATCGTTGAGCCGCGGTGATTCCGACGACGGCTTCTGGGGCGTAACGCTGGACTGGAATCTCAATGAAAACAACATGTTGAGCCTGATGGCGTTCAACAATGAAAACCGCCTTGACACCCAGACCTATGCCTACGACTTCGACAATGACGATGTCGGCGATCTGCTTTCCGAATCCTATGGCAAGGGAGGCGGCCGCAACTGGGCGGCGACCTGGACATCCTATTTCACCGACAACCTGTCGATGAAGCTCATGTACGGTCGCAACAACCGCAGCAGCCTGTCCGCGTCGCCGGCCGACGAGGACTGCAACTATGTCTCCTACGCGTCCAGCGTGGTGGACCCTGGCGCCCCCGCTGGCTGCACCAACAACCTGTCGGTGTATGACCGGCTCGATGAACGTGAGCAGATGCGTGCGGATTTCGAATGGTCACTGGGAGACCACCTGCTGCGGTTCGGCATTGACCGCGAGTCCGATACATCCGATCTCAGTTCCCGATACGCCGGACCCGGCGGTATCGCCTACGGTGTCTACAGCACCACGCCCGGCGCGCAGATTCCCGACGCCGGTATCGTGCCGCCGGGATACAACGCCTACGTTCGTGCCCGTCGCTACGAGATCTTCGGCAACTTCGAGACCACTAATCGTGCCTACTATCTGGAGGACAACTGGTCGATCAGCGACAACTTCGTTCTCAACCTCGGGCTACGCAGCGAGGGCTTCAACAACAAGGATGCGGAGGGCAATACCTACATCCGCATGGACAACATGATTTCACCGCGCGTAGGTTTCTCCTGGGATCCAGCAGGCGATGGCAGCACCAAGGTGTTTGGCAATGTCGGGCGCTACTTCCTGCCGGTTGCCAACGTAATCAACATAAAGCAGGCGGGCGCGCTGCTGGACGAGCGTACGTTCTACGGCTTTGACGGCTGGCAGCTGCTCGAACACAACGGTGTGCAGTACGCCATGCCGATCCTCGGCACCCAGTTCGGTTTCAGCAATGATCAGGGCGACGGCACCGTGGGCGATCTGCGATCGGAAGTGGACGCCGACATGGACCCGGTCTACCAGGATGAGCTGATCCTTGGATTCCAGCAGCAGATCAACGCGGACTGGTCGTGGGGCGTGCGCGGCATCTACCGCAAGCTGCACAACGCCATCGACGACATCAACATCCGCGCAACCCCGCAGTGCGGACGCGTGGGCAGCAGCTGGGTGATGGCCAATCCGGGCGAGGAAGTGACGATCTGGGGCGACAGCGACTGCGACGGCGTGGATGATGGCTACATCACCATCGACACCTCGCAGTACGGCTACTGGACCGAAAACGACAACTACGAGTACATCGACGGCGACTGGGAGTACGTCAACTCGACTGGCGGGTCGCAACGGGGCTGGGAAAAACCGCGACGCAGCTACAAGGCCATCGAACTGCAGATCGACCGTGCCTGGGACGACAAATGGGCGTTCAATGCGTCGTACACCCTGTCCTGGAGCGAGGGCAACGCCGAAGGTCCAGTCAATACCGATACCAATTTCGGCGATACCGGACGCACCGAGAACTTCGACGATCCGTTCGTGAATCTTAACGGCTACGGCCCACTGGCCAACGATCACCGGCATCAGATCAAGTTGCGTGGAACCTATGCGTTCACCGACAACTGGTACGTCGGCGGTACCCTGGACGCAAGGTCCGGTGGGCCGATCACCGCCTTCGGCGTTGGCAATCCATTCAACTGGAAGAGCTATCACAGCTACTACCTGTGTGTGGATAGCTGTACGCCAGAGCAGGCATTCCCGAATCCGCAGGAAGGCGACACCTGGAGTACGGCTGATCGCGTCTTCGAGCATTCACCTCGCGGCGGAGCAGGGCGCATGCCGTGGCTGGTCGATCTTGGTGTCAGCCTGCACTACCAGCGCGATCTGGGATTTGCCACGTTCCGCGGCAAGCTCGCGGTGTTCAACGCGCTCAACAAGCAGGTGCCGGTCTGGGTGTATCAGGAGTTGGAGCCGGGCGTGGGTGATCGTGATGATCGATTCGGCATGGAGCGCTATCTGCAGTCACCGCGCTATGGTCAGCTGACGCTTTCGCTCGAGTTCTAGATTTGAACCTCACCGGCGGCCCGCGATCCTGCGTGCCGCCGGGTTTTTTTCAACCAGAACTAATGTCGAACTTTGATCTCCTTG
>JAGRJX010000264.1 GCA_020442545.1 Lysobacterales bacterium | reverse complement strand
CGACCATGGCCGGGTTGAACAGGTTGTGGCCGAGGCCGCCATACAGGTGCTTGGCCAGCGCCACGGCGGCGAGCATGGCGATCAGCGACACCCACCACGGCGCCAGCGGCGGGATGCACAGCGCGAACAGCACGGCGGTGACGACCACGCTCAAGTCGCCGAGAAAGGGCTTCAGCGGTTTGCCGCGCAGGTGCAGCATGGCCGCTTCGATGCCCAGCGCGAACATCGTGGCGAGGACGATTTGCACCGCGACACCGATGCCGAAGAACCACAGTTGGGCCGCGATGCCTGGAAGCAGCGCCAGCAGCACCAGCAGCATCACCCGCTGCACGTCGCGCGGCGGACTGAGGTGGGGCGCGGTGGCGGTCTCGAACTGCTTCATGCGCCGTCGTCCGTGGTGGTCTTCTGCGTTTCGCTGTCGTTGTTCTTCGCAGCGGCCTTGGCCTTGGCGCGTGCCAGGGCGGCAGCGACCGCATCGGGTGCGGCTGCACGCTGGCGACGCGCGGCGCGTTCGGCCTTCTCCAGTTCCATGCGCAATTCGCGCGCGTCGAATCGCGCCTTCGCCGCTTCGGCCTTGCCGGCATCGCGCTGGCGCTGGCGCAGCATCGACTTGCTCCAACGGAAATGCTCGGCCAGCGGAATCGCGCTCGGGCAGACCAGGTCGCAGCAGCCGCATTCGATGCAGTCCATCACGCCGTGCGCGGACAGTCGTTCCCACTGCTCGCCTCGCGCGAACGCCAGCAGTTGCTGCGGCAGCAGGCTGGCCGGGCAGACCCGCGCGCATTCGCCGCAGCGGATGCAGGGCATCTCCGGTCGGCGTTCGCCAAGCTCCGCTTCGGAAGGCACCAGCACGCAGTTGGCGGCCTTGGTGATCGGGAAGTCGTCATGCGGCAGCGCCTGGCCCATCATCGGGCCGCCGACGATCAGCCGAACGGCCTTGTCGGTGTAGCCGCCGACCGCAGCGACCAGCGCCGACACCGGCGTGCCGATATCGACTTCGTAGGTGCCCGGTTCGCGAACACCTTCGCCGGCAACGCTGACCAGTCGCGTGGTCAGCGGACGACCTTCGACCACGGCGGCCCAAGCTGCTGCCGCGGTGCCGACGTTCTGCACGATCACGCCGATGTCGCGCGGCAGGCCACCGCGCGGTACCTGCTTGCCGGTCAGGGTTTCGATCAACTGGCGCTCGCCGCCTTCGGGGTAGATGGTCGGCACGCGGCGCAGCTCGACGCGACCGTCGCCGTGATTGGCGATGGCGGTCGCGGCGGCGGCCAGCGCGTCGTGCATATCGTCCTCGACCGCCAGCACGATCCGTTCCGCGCCGGCGATATACGCCAACAGCAATGCCCCGCAGACCACCCGATCCGCGCGCTCGCGCAGCAGCGCATCATCGCAGGCGATGTAGGGCTCGCATTCAGCGCCGTTGACGATCAGCGTCTGTCGCGGCACCGAGAGCTTGTCGGCACTGGGGAACACCGCGCCGCCGAGGCCGGCCACGCCGGCCGCGGCCAGCCGTTGCAGCAGCACGGACGACGGCTGCTCGCTCCAGTCGGCGATGGGTGGCAGCGACGCCGTGTCACCATTAGCGATTCGTCGAAGCACCAGCGTTGGCACGCGGAGCGCCGGGTTGGACGGCAGCTCACGATCTTCGATGCCGACCACTTCCGCATCGCAGGGTGCATGAAGCCAGGCGCCGAGGCGCCCATCGTCGCCATCGGGCGCCGCCACGGCCTGTCCCGCGCTGACGCGCTCGCCGACAGCAACCAGCGGCCGATTGGCCGCGCCGGCATGCTGCTGCAGCGGCAGCCACAGCGTGTCGGCGATGGGTCCGGGACGGATCGCGCCCGCATGCGTCTTGCGGCCGGGCAGTCGCAGGCCGCCGTGGAAGGCATGCAGCGCCATTCAGGCGATTTCCCCGCGCGACGGCGATTGTGTGGTGTGGAGCGGAAGGTTCACGGCGGGCATTGTAGTCAACAGCCGGTATCGAAGGCGGCTGTCCATATCTCCTTCCCGCGCTGGCGGGCGGATCGAACGCGATTGCCATCGCGTGAGGTGGGATGGGGGTGGCGGCACGAAGTGCCGTGGTTGGTATCCCGCGTTGCGTGAACCGCCGCAAGGCAGGAAACTGGCCCGCATGATCGAAAGCATCCGCTGCGTCCGCTTTCACTGACGCGGCGTCCGCACGACGACAGGGGGCGGGATGAATCTTCAGGAATGGCTGGAACACCAGCAGCGCGTCCATCCGACCGACATGGAGCTGGGCCTGGATCGCCTGCGTGCGGTGGCGGCGAAGCTCGGGCCGATCAAGCCGGCCAAACGGGTGATCAGCGTTGCCGGCACCAACGGCAAGGGCTCGACGGCGTCCATGATCGACGGCATCGCCCGCGCCGGCGGCTGGCGCGTCGGCCTCTACACCTCGCCGCACCTCCAGCGCTACAACGAGCGCGTCCGCATTGATGGCCGCGAAGTCGACGATGCTTCGCTGGTCGCCGCCTTCGAGCGCATCGAAGCCGCGCGTGGCGACGTCACGCTGACCTATTTTGAATACGGCACGCTGGCCGCACTGCTGCTGTTTGCCGCGGCCGATCTCGACCTCGCCGTGCTCGAAGTCGGCCTGGGCGGACGGCTGGATGCGGTCAACCTGATCGACGCCGATGTCGCCGTCATCACCACCGTCGCGCTGGATCACATGGAACACCTCGGCAATGACCACGAGACTATCGCGC
>JAGRJX010000038.1 GCA_020442545.1 Lysobacterales bacterium | reverse complement strand
GTCGAGAAGTTCGCCTACATGCCCACCGAACATGTGTTGAGCGGTCAGCTGCCGCGTCTGAGCGATCCAAACTACAAGCATCGCTTCTTTGTCGACGGCACGCCCGTTGCTTCAGACGTCTATCTGGGCGGTAGCTGGAAGACCTACCTGGTGGGGACGCTGGGTGCGGGCGGCCGGACGGTCTACGCGCTCGATATCACCAACCCGGATTCCTTCAGCAAGTCAAACATCAAGTGGGAGTTCAATGCCCCCGGCTATGTTCTTGGACGGCCGAGCGTGGCGCGGATGCAGGATGGCTCCTGGGGGGTGATTGTCGCTGGCGGCTACGAGTCCGGACAGACTTCCAAGCTGTTCATTCTGGATATCTCGGATGGCGCAGTGATCAAGTCCTTCGACCTCGGCGGCGGAACGGTGGGCAACGGTCTGTCCAGCCCGATTCCGGTGGACATCAACGTGGACCGCGTTGCCGACTACGTTTTTGCCGGCGACCTTGACGGCAATCTCTGGAAGTTCGACCTGACGGCATCCACCAAGGGTAGTTGGGGCGTTGCCTTCGGCGGCAAGCCGCTGTTCACGGCTTGCGACGGTTCCGATGCAGGTGCGTATGCGTGTCCGGCCGGCAAGCGTCAACCGATCACCATGCGTCCACAGGTCGGTCGTGGCCCTTACAACCAGGGAATGATGGTGTATTTCGGCACGGGTAGCTACGCGTTCAGCGGTGACAGCGCGGTTGCCAGCACCGACCCGAAGCAGAGCTTCTACGCCATCCATGACGCCAACGAAGCCAGCACGGTTCCGGTTAAGCGCAGCCAGCTGACGAAGCAAAGCATCACCTTCGAAAGTGCCGCATTCCGGACTGTTTCGTCGACCGATGGAGCGACAGATGCGAAGGGTTGGTATCTGGATCTTGTCTCGCCGGGTAGCGGTGGTTTCAAGGGCGAGCGTGCGGTTTCCGACCCGCTGCTGCGCGGTGGGCGTCTGATTTTCCCGACTCTGATTCCGAATACCGACCCCTGCGAGGGCGGCGGCAGCAGCTGGGTGATGGAAATGGACGCACTGAGCGGCAAGGCCATCGACCCGCCGGTATTTGATGTGGATGGCGATGGCGATATTGATGAGGACGATCTGGTGAACGGCGATCCTCCGGCGGGCATCAACCCGGACATTGGTATCATCGATACGCCAAATGTCATTGATGGTGAAAACACTGGCGATAATGAGATCAAGTGTGTTGCTGGTTCAACCGGGCGGATTGAGTGCCTGCAGGAGCGGACCGGCGACTATCAGGGTCGACAAAGTTGGCGCCAGATCTGGCCGTAGGCCAGGACCGCTGTTTTCCGGCCGGGTCGCATTCTGCGACCCGGCTCCGGTTTTCAGACGATGCCCGGGCTGATACTGTCCCGAAACGCTGGGAGGGGAAAGGGATGAAGCGACTGCAAGGATTCACGCTGATCGAACTGATGATCGTGGTGGCGGTGATCGCCATTCTGGTCGCCATCGCCTATCCGGCATACAAGGACCAGGTGACGCGGACCCGGCGTGCCGAAGGCAAGGCCGCCGCCACGCAGATGGCGGCCGCCCTGGAGCGCTGCTACACCATCAATAATGCCTACAACGCGGCCGCCTGCGCCGGCATTGGCGGGGCCACGATCTCGGAAAACAAACACTATTCGGTGTCAGCGGCGGTCACCGCGACCACGTTCACCGTCACTGCCGCACCCCAGGGAGCGCAGGCAGCTGATGATTCGGCCTGCGGGTCCCTGACGGTGAACCAGTTGGGTCAAAAAACGCCGAATCCAGCGTCTTCGGACTGCTGGAAGCGCTGAACACGTTCTATCCGTTCAACCGCTGCGATGTGTTCCGGAAACCCTCTCCCGCTTCGGGAGAGGGTTTTTTGTTGCTGTGCCGACCATCTTCGGCTACCTGATTGGCCCTATCCCTCAGCCATGGACAGCGCGCGTCGATCCCGAAATCAGCGCTGCATCGTCGCTCTCGTAGAGCGGAGCTTGCTCCGCTGCCTCACCCGACAGAGTGAACAGGGGAGCAAACTCCCCTCTACGGAATCGACGGTGTTTGCAAAGGGCTTGTGCAAGCTCATGAACGATGCCTGCTGAGGCATAGGGCTTGTCAGGTTCGGCTATGCCGTGCTTGCCGGCAGTACAAACAGTCGTCGTGCGTTGTTCGCGGTCATGACCGCCAGTTCGCCTTCATCCATGTTGCGGATGCGGGCGACGCTCCTGGCGATAACGCTTGTTCTTGAAGGCTCGTTGCGTTTGCCGCGCCAGCCTTCGTCGCTCTGGTCCGGTGCATCGGTTTCCAGCAGCAGTTGATCCAGCGGCGCTTCCCGCAGCACGCGATGCAGCCGCCGTGATCGCGGCCAGGTGTAGGGGCCACCGATGCCGATCATGAAGTCGTGACGATGCAGTTCGCATGCCTGTTCGACACTGCCGCCGTAGCTGTGGATCACGCCACGCAGCCTGCCGACACGACGTATGCAGGCGATCACGGCATCCACGGCGCGACGCGCATGCACGATGACCGGCAAATCGAATTGCCGCGCCAGCGCCAGTTGCGCTTCGAACAGTCGCTGCTGGTGACCCCGGTCCAGCGTCGGGATGACGTGGTCCAGGCCGCATTCGCCGACGGCGATGGCACCGCCAAGCGCCAGACGCTGCTCCAGGGCGTCGATATCGCTGTCCAGATGATCGTGAAGGAATACCGGATGCAGCCCATAGGCCGCGTGCAGGCCGCCGTCCACGCGGCAGATGCCCTCCAGCTTTTCCCAGCCGGAACGCGCGATGGCGGGAACGATGATGTGCCGGACGCCGGCTTCCCGGGCACGAACCACGACGTCGTGGCGGTCCGGGTCAAAGGCGGCGACGTCCAGGTGGCAGTGCGTGTCGATCAATTCGGGTAGCATCGCTCCTGATTTCATCGCTTTGACGCTGCCGTCGCAAGCGCTGCCTGAACCCGAAGCCCGGTGTTGCCCGATCTGGAACCAGCGAGTAGACGATGATCAAGCTCGATGACTGGCTGAACATCAGTGAGGTGGACGACGGTCCGTTTTTTGCCGAGGCCATCTTCCAGCGCAAGTACGCGCAGTCGGCACCGGACTTCCCGCATCACGTCGTGGCTTTCCTGCGGCGCGTGGATGGTGCCTTGCTCCCGGCGTCGTACCTGCATTTCACGCGGCACGAGGATGTGGTGCTGGTCGGTGGCGGCGCGACCGATGGACGTGCCTTCGCGCAGGTACCGCCGGAAGTGGGTGAAGCGATTCGCGCATCCGGTGGACTGCTGCTGCGGACGCTGCGTTTCGGCTTTCGCAAATACGCCAACGACTGTGATGCCTTTTTCGGGCATTGCGGCGATCCTCGCGCGTTCGAGGTCGATATGCAGGCTGGCTTCCAGCCGACGCGGGTCGAGCATCTGCTGGCCTACTGGCATCGGCTGCTTGACCATGAACGGCGCGAGGCGTTGATCGACAAGGTCGCGACGCTGGGGCCGTTCTAGGGCCTGTTAACGCTACGAAGACGGGTCACGTTGCACTGTCCGGTCGTCAGGTGGTTGTGCGCGGCGACGCGACAGGCTGGCCGCCTGTTCAAGCCGTGCGCGACCATCTGGCGGCCGGACAGCGCAACCCGTCGTTCAAACAATGGTTGGGCCGCGTTTGGCCGCGCACGCTGCGGCGTCATCACTCGGTCACTTATCGACATAAGCTCGCTCACTCTTCCTTGCATCGCACGCGGCCAAACGCGGCGTGGCCCGTCTTCGTAGCGTTAACAGGCCCTAGCCCGGGCGCGGGTTGCTGCCAGCGGAGCAAGCTCCGCTCTACATGGCGCGAGTGCCGAGCAGGCGCTCGAGTTCTGTCGGCGATTTCCAGTGCCAGCCGCAGATGTAGCGCGGCAGCCGCCAGCGGTCGCTGTCCATGGTCACCGGCTCGCCGCCGTCGCAGAAGGCCGCATCCAGTCCGAGTTCGACGCCGCGTGTCGGCAGGTATTCGTCGTGCAGGTAGCTGCTGACGTGGCCGAAGGGATAGCAGAACAGCCGCGTGCGCGACGGGGCGAGGCGCTGGTCGATGTAGTCGCGGGCCTGGGCGATTTCGTACTCGGCCTTTTCGAAACGGTCGATGTTGGCGAAATCGCCGCGCTGAATCCCGTGCGGACCGGGACTGTCGAGTTCCGGATGGTTGTGGTCCCAACTGTGGTTCTCGATGGCCCAGCGGCCGGACAGCAGCGCTGGTCGCCACCAGTCGTCGTTGAAGTCGCCGCGCGCCTGCAGGCAGCGCTGATCCATGCGCTGACGCGCTTCGGGATCCGCCGTGACGAAGGCGGTCATGTGCAGGCCGGGCTGCGCCTCGTGGCCGTGGCGGAACTGGAAGTCGGTCATCAGGTTGTGAAAGCTGCGCACCGGTCCGGCGGCGGGATGTTCGAGGTCGCGGTAGTCGTAGTCGGTGCCATCGTCACAGGACAGCGCCACGCAGCCCGCCGGCAGTGGTTCGCAACGACCGATCCGTGCATTGACCACCTGCTGCAGCGGGACGATCCGCAGGCCAAAGCGCTGGATGAGTTCCAGATCCGAGGCCAGCGCGACATGGTCGTTACCGAGATAGTCCGTGCCGCTGATGATCGCGGCGTGGTAGGTCAGGACCGGGACGCGCATGCCTAGTGGTCGTTCCCCGTCCGCCTGGAGTCGCCGCGTTTGCGCAGCGAGCCGAGCAGGGCCGTGCCCAGCGCCAGCATGATCTCGTCGAAGAACGGCAGCGGATCGGGAATCACCAGATCCAGCGCGAACAGTGCCGCGAACAGGGCAAACAGCTGCGGATAGCGGAGTCGCTCCAGGAAACGTTTCAGCACGGTCAGGTCCTGAGCGAAAGGAAATCAGGGCTTGCGACAAGGCGAAGCGCATCCAGGCGCGGGCGGGCGCGGGGCAGCGCCTGGGCCAGCGCCGCGAGCTCGCTGTCCAATGCGGCAACTTCTTCTTCCCGGACGCTGGCATTGATCCTGCTCAGCGCGACCAGCCTCTCGCGTTCCACGCGGCCCCACTGGGCGGCGATTTCGGCAGCCGCCGAGGCGCGGGACGTCGCCTCCTCGCGTGCGGCATCTTCCGCCATTTCCAGCATGGGTGGCAGCAGCTTCTTCAGGATCGGGCGAAAGCGTCCAAGGTCAATCTGACGGTTGCTGGCGCGACGAAGAGCGGCACTATCCGGCTGAAAGTCATCGCGGCGCTGACGTCGGGTATCAAGGGCCACATGCAGCGGCACCGGCGGCAGGAACCGGTCAGTGTTCAGGCGGCGATCGGCAATGCACTCCAGTACGAAGACCGCTTCAAGAATCACCGTGCGCGGCGGCAGGCTGTCGTCGATGAGGAATGCGGCGTTGCCGGTTTCACCGCTGAGCAGCAGATCCATCGCGCCGAGCATCAGCGGCTGGTCGAGGCGGAGAAACAGCAGGTCGTCGCGGGCCATGGCGAGCTCACGATCAAGGCAGGCCGAACGCGGTCCTTCCTTGAAGGCATCGAACGCATCGTGGGTGACGTACTCCGGATCGAGCACCCAGACGCCCGGCGACAGGGACTCGTGATGGATGCCGAACTGCTCCAGCAGACGCAGCGGAAAATCGTCGCTTCGCGCCGCCTGGTCCTCGGTACTCAGCGCCGAGAGCAGGAGCCCCGCACTGGCGCCACGCTGGCTGGCCAATTCAAGCAGGTGGTCTCGACCCGAGGCAATGGCTTGGGCCAGTGCGGCATGACGTTCGCGACTGCGCTGTAGCAGGTCGTCGAAAAGGTCGTCACGCGGCCCCTGGTCCACACTGTCCCGGCACAGCTTCAGCAGTTCGGCGCCAAAGTCGCGCAGCAGTTCCCGGCCGTCGGCACAGATGTTCTCCAGCGCGTCCAGCCCTTCATCGAACCAGCGCAGCTGCAATGCCTGCGGACTGCCGTTGATTGCCGCGGCGTGGATCACCACGTCGTGCCGCTGACCTATACGGTCGATGCGGCCGATGCGCTGCTCCAGCTGGTCCGGGTCCGGTGGCAGGTCCCACAGCAGAAGGTGGTGCGCGAACTGGAAATTGCGGCCTTCCGCGCCGGCTTCCGAAGACAGAAGCAGGCGCGCACCGTCCGGATCGGCGAAGAAGGCGGCGTTGCGGTCGCGCTGCAGCAGACTCATGCCCTCATGAAAGCGCGCGACCTGCATGCCGCTGCGCAGTCGCAGCGCATCCTCGATGGCCTGCACCTTGGCGCGGCTCCGACAGATCAGCAGCAGCTTGTCGTTGTCGAGGCGGTCCAGTACGTCAAGCAGCCAGTGAAGACGCGGATCGTCCCGGTAGTCGTGTTCCGGCTCGGCATGGCGCTCGCCTTCGCCCCACCACGCCGGCCCCCAGTCGGCAAGCATCTCGGCCAGCAGGCGGCCCGGGAGGGTCGGGTCGTCGCCGGCGGCAAGTGCGCTGATTGCCTTGCGCCGCTTCGGGAAACCGCCAACCACGCGACGCCGGTTGCGGATCATCACCCGTCCGGTGCCGTGCCGGTCTATCAGCGCATCCACCAGCTCCTCGCGCGCGCGCGCGTCGCCGTTGGCGATGCGGCCGAGTCGGCCGGTCAGGTCGGTTTCCTCACCGCTGAACAACTGCGCCAGCATTTCCATGTCGGACGCTTCAGGGGAGTCGCCGCGCTCCAGAATGTCGACCAGGCGTGACAGGCGCAGGTAGCGGGCGCTCTCGGCGCGGAAGCCGGCAAGGCTGCAGAAGCGTGCCGGGTCCAGTAGCCGCAGGCGCGCAAAGTGGCCGTCAATGCCGAGCTGTTCGGGTGTGGCGGTGAGCAGAATCAGCCCCGGCGTGCTTTCCGCGAGCGACTCTACCAGCCGGTAGCC
Organism: Lysobacterales bacterium; assembly: GCA_020442545.1. Taxonomy (GTDB): domain Bacteria; phylum Pseudomonadota; class Gammaproteobacteria; order Xanthomonadales; family Xanthomonadaceae; genus JACKOX01. The sequence continues at coordinate 4,353 of JAGRJX010000038.1, read as the reverse complement.
GCTGCTGGCGGTATCGGCATGCCATTCGAGGTGATGCGCTTCGTCGACGACCAGCAGGTCCCAGCCGGCGCGTCTCAACTGCGTCTGGCGCTCGTCGTCGTCGGCAAGCCAGGCCGTGCTGGCAATCACCAGTTGTTCTTCTTCGAACGGATTGCGTCCGGGTGATTCTGCTGCGATGGCCTCGCAGCGCTCTTCATCGAAGATCGCAAATGCGAGGTTGAAGCGTCGCAGCAGCTCGACGAACCACTGATGCACGAGACTCTCGGGCACCAGAATGAGGACGCGTTCGGCGCGACCGCTGGCCAGCGCCTGAGCGAGGATGAGGCAGGCTTCGATGGTCTTGCCGAGACCGACTTCATCGGCCAGCAGCAGTCGCGGCGGCCGGCGGGTGGCCGCGATTTCCGCGATGCGCAGCTGGTGCGGGATCAGGTCGACGCGCGCACCGAGCAGGCCCCAGCCCGGATGAGCCCGCGCCCGCGCTCGCCGGCGCAGGCACTTGAAGCGGAAGTCGAACTGGTCGTTGCGGTCCACTCGTCCGGACAGCAGGCGCTGGTCGGCCTGCGATACCGGCTGTTCTGCATCCAGCTGACCTTCGGCGAAACGATGATCACCCGTGAGGTAGTGCAGCACACCATCGACGCGCTCGACGGACGCCACCACCCACTCGCGGCCATCGATGCGGATGCGCTCGCCGGGCTGGAACTCCGCGCGCAGCATCGGTGCGGAGTCCACGGCGTACTGACGGATCAGACCGCTGCCGGTGAAGACGATCTGCACGCTGCGGCCCGATAGGCGCATCACCGTGCCGAGGCCGAGCTCGGGCTCGGCGATGGAGAACCAGCGTTGTCCGGGAACGAAAACTGCCATGCCGCGATTTTACGCTGTCGCGAGGCTTTCTTGTTCGGCGCTGCCCGGACAGGACCTATCTGGCCCAGATTCGCACGCGCTTCTCCGGAGCGAGCATGAAGCCGCTGCCTGGTTTGCATTCAAAGGTGGTTGCAAAGGCATCCATGTTGGCCAGCGGTCCGTTGATGCGCAGCGCGGCGGGGGCCTGCAGGCCGTCGGTGGTGAGGGTATCCGAACCTGCCGGCCACAAAGCGGCCCAGGCACGGAAGAAGGCACGGTCGTCCGCCGGCGCGGCGCTGGATCCGGAAGCGGCGCGGTAGGCCGACCACGACAACTCCAGGCCGGCCAGATCAGCCGCGTTCTCGATATGGCTGCGGTTGCCGTCAATGCGGACCCCGTCTTCTCGATAGGCGTCAAACTGCGTGCTCAGCGGTTCGTTGCGTCGGGCGTAGGCGACGTAGTCGTCCTGAGACCACCATGGTCGTGTTCGCCCCATGGCATCGAACTTGCTGCCAGTCAGGTCGAAGCCGTGGCTCAGTTCATGTCCGATCAGCGCGCCAAAGCCACCGAAGCGGGCAGCGACGCTCATACCGATGTCGAACAGCGGCGGTGCGGCAAACGCGGCCGATACCTGAAGTCGATTGTGGCTCGGGTCGTAGAATGCGGCGGGTGTCTGTGCGGGAATGGTGGTAACGGCCGGGGCGCGGCCGATGCGGGCGAGGGCGTCACGCTGGCGCCAGCCGGCAACAGCGAGCGCGTTGCGCGCCAGCTGCTGGCGCTGGAAGCTCAGGCCGGTGGTGTTGACCCTGCCGCGCTCGCCGCCGACGTCGACCAGCAGCGCGTCCAGTTTGGCGGCGGCGGCGTCGCGGGCACTGCGGCCAAGCCACTGTGAGTCCTCCAGCGCCTGCCGCAGGACGGCCACTTCGGCATCGATCAGGCTGCGTGCGGCGGCCAGACGTGCAGCGTCGGTGCGAGCAAGAAAGGCAGCCGACAGAAGGTCCGGAAGTAGCTGGTGCACGGTCTGCAGGGCGCGCTGCTCAGGCTCGACAGTTGCCTTCCGGGCCAGCAGTTGCTCATCGAACAGATCGCGGTGCGCTTCGGCGACATCGCCGCCCAGCCACGGAGCCAGGCTGTGGAGCAGGTGGAAGCGCAGATAGGCGCGCCAGGTGTCCAGCGATCCAGATGCCAGCAGATGGTCGGCCTGGACAAAAAACGATGTGTGCGCCAGCGAGACAGCGCTCAGGCCGCGAAGACCAAGGCTGCGGAAGAAGTCCTTGAAGCGGAATGCTGCATACTGCCTGTCCAGCACCTTGATGTCGGTCGGCAGGTAGCTGTTGTTGGGGTCGCGTAGCTGGCCAAGGCTGAGCGAGGCGCGCGCCAGCTTGGCTTCCATGTCGATGATCTTCGCCGCATCCGCAGCGGCATTCTTGCCGCCACCGCCCAGCCTGAGCAGTCGTTCAACATAGGCGCGATAGTGCTGCATGATCGCCATCGTGCTCGGGTCCTGGCGCAGGTAGAAATCGCGATCCGGCAGACCCAGACCGCCCTGGCGAAGGTACAGGAGGGACTGCTCCGGGTTGCGAAGGTCAGCGGCGACGTCGATGCGGAAAAGCAGCGGCAGGCCCTGCTGCTGGGCTGCGGCAATCAGTTCGGCGACGTCGCGCGAGCGGCGAATGCCGTTCACGCGCTCGAGCAACGGTTTCAACGCATCGACGCCGTGCTTCTGCTCGGCCAGCGCTGAGGCCCACAGGTCTCCGAGCAGCCGTTGCACGTCGTTCTTCGGCGAGGATGCGGCACGCTGCAGTAGCGCGATCTGCGTCGATCGACTGTTTGCATCGAGGATGGCGAAGGGGTCGAGCGCGGCGCTGTCACCGCGCTCGCTGGTCGTCCAGGCCGCAAAATCGTCGCATGGAGCAGGTGTTCCCGACCCGGCAGCCAGCACAGCCATCGCGGTGGGAGCAAGCAGAAGAATTGCCGTCAGGCTCATGGCCGGGACAGACGGACGTCGGACAACAGAATCGATTGGCATCAAGTGGCGACTGGCCTGGAGAGCGAGAAGTCTAGCAGCCGATTCGCCGGAAAGAGGGGCTCCGGCGGGTTCGGATTCAGAAAGGATTGGCCGGCACGGACCGCGCCAGCCAATCGCTCCGACAGCTCAGCGTCGCGGCGCGTCGGCAAGGCGACTAATCCCGCCGAGCCGCGCAATGCGCCCCCAGACCAGGCTGGCGACGATCAGCTGGGTCAGCAGCATTGCCAGCACGAAACCACCGATGCCGGCTGCCGAGACGTTGACGCGCAGGGTGATGAACAACAGCGCCGCGAGCAGCGAGATGATCGTTGTCAGCAGGTATACGCCGAGCGTGGCGACCGGCCGACGCAGCAGCAGCTTGAGGCCACGCCACCAGGCGCGGAAAGCCGATCGCAGGCGACCATCCATGGCAAGGTATGCGCGACCGGCTTCCACCGTGCTGTGCGCCAGCAGCAGCACGATCCCGCCGAAGATCATCGCCAGGTTCTTCGCGAAGTCGGCGTCGGCGGCGTAGATCGCTTCGTCGGCAGCATCGCCTGCCGCCGACATGCCGGCAGCGGCGATGCCGAAGGCAATGCCCATCGGGATGATCGACACCAGCAGCAGGCGGAACAGGCGCCCGTACTCGGCGATGCCTCCCTGGATCAGCTCGCGGAATCCGAGGCCGCCGCCTTGCCGGATCTGCGTGACCAGCATGCCGGTCAGCAGCGGTGACAGCAGCAGCGTCAGCAGCAGGGCGGTGCCGCTGCCCGGCACCGGACTGCCGTTGCGACGGCCGATAGCCATGATCAGGTCGCCGATTGCCGGCACGTTGAATGTCGAAGCCCAGCTGTCGGCATCCACCGAATAGCCGATCATCGGCATCAGCAGCCGCCATTGCGGCATGGCGACCAGCAGGGTGGGAATGGCGAGGAACAGGATCCACAGCAGGATCAGGCGCCAGCTGAAGGCGCCGCGGATGCCATGGCCGGTTGCGGCAAGCATGCCGCTCTTTCGGGACAGGTTCATAGGGTCACCATCAGTGCGAGGAAGGTCTGGACCACCGAGGCCGTGGCCGCCACGAACTGGCGCACCGCGCTGGGGTTGGACTCACGCGTGCGGCTGTTGTCGAGGCGGTTCATGTCCAGGTAGCGGACGTTGTCCGGATCGAGCTGCGCGGAGCGGATCTTCACCGGCTTGGTGAAGCTGAAACGCTTCCAGCGGGCATTGTCGTCCCACTCGATGATCTCCTCGGAGTCATCCTCGAACACCACCTTGAGCCTGGCCGGCAGGCGAGAACCGTCGCGGCGGACAACCACGTGGCTGATCCACGGGTAGGGGCCGGCATCGTCCTTGGCGTCCGGCTTCTCTTCCTTCCACGCCTTGCGCGCGTCTTCCATGGTCTTGTCACGGTTTTCCGAGGTGACTTCGGTCACCTTGCCGTCCTCGTCCTCGAACAGGCCGAGCAAGGGCTTCTGGCGCATGCTGTCGACCTTGAC
>JAGRJX010000263.1 GCA_020442545.1 Lysobacterales bacterium | reverse complement strand
CATTCGGTGACCGCCGGCATCGTCAGCGCGGTGGGTCGCGCCTCGCGCATGCAGGACCAGCAATACGTGCCATTCATCCAGACCGACGTGCCGATCAATCGCGGCAATTCGGGTGGCCCGCTGTTCAACACCGACGGCCAGGTGGTGGGCATCAACTCGCAGATCTTCTCCAATACCGGCGGCTTCATGGGCGTGTCGTTCTCGATCCCTATCGAGGTCGCCATGAACTCGGCCGACCAGCTCAAGACCAAGGGCAAGGTCAGCCGCGGCCAGATCGGCGTGAACATCCAGGACGTGGATCGTGACCAGGCCGAGGCGCTGGGATTGCCACGTCCGGGCGGCGCGCTGGTCTCCAACATCGTTGAGGGCAGTGCCGCCGAGAAGGCTGGCCTCAAGCTGCAGGACGTGATCCTGGAATACAACGGTCAGGAGATTGCGCGTTCCAGCGACCTGCCGCCGCTGGTCGGCAGTAGTGCACCCGGAACCAGGGTGCAGCTCAAGATTTTCCGCGACGGCAAGGCGCGCAATGTCAGCCTGATCCTCGGTGAGCTGGAGGATGATGCGACGACCAGCCGCGGCGGCGGCGACCAATCAGGCAGTGACAGCATTCTTGGCCTCGGCATCGAGTCGCTGACCGCCGAACAGCGTGAGGAGCTTGGCCTCGACGACAATGAAGGCGTGCTGATTACTGACGTCACGTCCACTGCCGCGCGCCGCGCCAACCTGCAGCCGGGTGACGTGATCCTGATGATTGGCAAGGCGCGGGTCGGTACGGTGGCTGCCTTCAAGGCGGAGGCCGCCAAGGCCACGCCGGGCAAGCCGCTGATGCTGCTGGTGCGTCGCGGCGAGGCCAGCTTCTTCACCGCGATCACCCCGCCGGAAGACGACGACTAAGGCCGTCACCCCTCCTTCAGGCAGCAACCACGAACGGCCGGAGCAATCCGGCCGTGCGTCCATTTCCGGATCGCACGGCTTGCCGGCATTCAGGTTCCAGGCTGGTGGATTGACGGATAGAACCGCCAGCTTGCCTTCCAGTTCGTTGCCGGCGCTTCGCCCTTGAGTCGTGCGCGCACCAGTTCAACCGGGATCGGGCCACCCTGCAGGATGGCGTCGTGGAACTGGCGTTCGGTCATGTCGCCGTTGGTCACCATCTCCTTGTGCAGTGCATGGAACTGCAGGCCACCGAGCATGTAGGCCGCCTGGTAGAGCGGCGGATAGTCGCCGGCGAAACTGCGGCGCACTTCGGCGGCGGCGTTTTCGCGTTCGTGGCCGACCTCATTCACCAGCAGGTCGATGGCCTGCTGCGGCGTCATCTTGCCCAGGTGGAAACCCAGCGAGAACTGGATGCGCGCGGCGCGGTGGCTGCGCCAGAACAGCATGCCGAGCCGGTCTTCCGGCGTCTTCGCGAAGCCCATTTCATAGAGGCGAAACTCCCAATACAGCGCCCAGCCTTCACCCCAGAATGGCGTCCAGAACATCTGCCGCTGCGGCTGGTAGCGCTCCAGCATGTAGCTCTGCAGGTGGTGGCCGGGGATCAGTTCGTGATGAACCACGGCGCGTGAGAAGTGGCGGTTGTTGCCGCGCAGGCTCATGCGCTTCTTGTCCTCGGGCATGCCGGCCGTGGGATAGGCCACCCAGACGTCGGTGCCACCGAGGAAGAACGGCGCCTGCAGCTGGCGCTCGGCGGAGAGCATGTTCATGCGCCAGTCGCGCTTGGCCAGCTCGGGCACGGTAACGAGATCGTTGTCTTCGACGTAGTTGATGGCTTCCCAGGCCAGCTGGCGGACCAGCTGCGGATGCTGTCCGGGCGGCGGTGAATCCTGCTTCACCTTCTCCAGTGCGTCATGCCAGTCGTCGTAGCCCATCGCCTTCGCCGCCTTGGTCATTTCGGCATGGCACCAGGCCAGCTCGCGCCTGGCGATGTCGAGGATTTCCTCCGGCGTGTAGGCGATGCCCTCAACGACCAGCTGCTTGACCAGCGCGTCGCGGCCGATGGGATCGCCGATGATGGCTTCCGGGTCACTGGCACCTGCCAGCTTGTCGCGCAGCGTGCCGGCGTAGGTCGCCAGTGCTGCGTCAATCTTGTCGGCGGGGCCGTCCTTGCTGCTGGCCCAGTAGTCCATGTCCGGGTCGTAGCCGGCGTAGAAGTCCTTCCAGTTGGTCACGGCGCGACGCACGGCGTCGATGACCTGCGCGGCGCGATAAGCGACGACCGGGTTCTTGTTGCTAACGGCGTCGAAGCCGCGCTTTTTGACGTCGGCGTCCAGCGTTTCGATCTTGCGCGTCACCTCGGCGAGCAGCGCGGCGCTCTCCTGTGCATCCTGCGGTTGCATCAGGCGACGGTCTTCGGCGAGCGCGACCAGCCGGTCGACGTCGGGAATCAGCGCGGCGGCTTCGACATAGCGGCCATGTTCGAAGTCCATCTGGTCGAGCTGATGCGCCAGTTCACGGCGGAACAGCAACAGGTCGATGCGATCCTCAAGGCCAAGCGACGCGGCGTCGATACCCGACAGCTGCTTCTGCCAGCCCTCGTAGAAACTGCGGTAGGCGGCTTCACGCGTCTTGCCGTAGGGCACGTCGTAGAAGTGGTCGAGGCTGCCAAGATCGGCCTGGTAGCGCTCCAGCAGCGGGCGGATGCGCTGGGAGTCAGCCGGAACGCTGGCGATGTCGGGAACAACAACAGCCTTCGCGAAGCTGTTGGTTGAAGGCAGCTCAGGCGCGACCGAAGTGGCCGACGCGGTGGCGCTCAACAGCAGGGCAATTGCGCCGGAAAGCGCAAGGTGACGGACAGGTCGGACAACGGGACGCAACGACATGGCGGGCTCCGGGCCAAAAGAAAGGCCCATGATGCCGCAGTCGGCACTGACGCGCCGATGTCATTGGTTGGGTTAGCGCGGAGTATGGAGCGACGAGACGAAAGAGCTGGGTTCCCGCCTGCGCGGGA
>JAGRJX010000037.1 GCA_020442545.1 Lysobacterales bacterium | reverse complement strand
ACCACCACTGCACCATGGCATCGACCGCACCGCTGTAGACCGGGTAGGACTTGGTCAGGCCGACCGGAATCGCCAGGTTGTTGACGATGTGCAGCAGCGCAATCGCCAGAATGAAGCCACCGTAGAACCAGTTGGCCACGTAAATGTGCGTGACCCGCCGTTTGGCGATGGTGCCGAAGAAGATCACCGCGTAGGACACCCAGACCGCCGTGATCAGCAGATCGATCGGCCATTCAAGCTCCGCGTATTCCTTGCCCTGGGTGATCCCCAGCGGGAGGGTGATCGCGGCCAGCACGATCACCGCCTGCCAGCCCCAGAATACGAAGGCGGCCAGACGGTCGGAAATCAGGCGGGCGTGGCTGGTCCGCTGCACCACGTACAGGCTGGTACCGATTAGTGCCGAGCCACCAAACGCGAAAATTACCGCGTTGGTGTGCAGTGGCCGCAGACGACCATAGCTGAGCCAGGCAATGTCGAAATTCAGCGAAGGCCAGTACAGCTGGGCGGCAATGAACACGCCGACCAGCATGCCGACGATGCCCCAGACCACCGTCATTACGGTGAACTGGCGGACGACGCGATCGTTGTAGAACTCGGAAATGGCTTGTGCGGACATGGTGATTCCCGTGCAGCGGGTGTTGGGGTCGCTGATGACCGCTGCATAGGATAGGAAACATTGCCGGCTGCTGCTTGATCCGGATCAAGTGCGTGGCTGGCAAACGGCAGCGGCAGACATGGCGTCATGGAAATCCGCCGTTTGCGGCTGAGCGCCCGCGAACGGCTCCGCAGGCCCTCGGTGCCGCTGGCGACCAGTTCGCGTTCGCTTGTGGCACCGTTCGTCGCCGGCCCGGGCACGCCGGACCCGCACGAGAGTCGGCGTTGACGGCGGTGGATACTTGTGCGGCGTTGCCTTAGGCTGCCGCGATGGAAATTTCGCCAAACGCCAATACGGCGCTGATCACTGACGATACCGTCGTCCTTGGCCTGCTGGCCGTGTCCCTGGGCCTCATATTCTGGACCTCGGCACGCCCCGACGGTTTCTGGAAGAAGTTCTACACCTACATCCCGGCGCTGCTGCTCTGCTATTTCATTCCGGCCGTGTTCAACAGCACCGGGCTGATCGACGGCAACAAGAGCGGCCTGTACCCCATGGCCCGCGACTACCTGCTGCCGACGGCGCTGGTGCTGTTGACGCTGTCCATCGATTTCGAGGGCATCCGCCGGATGGGCCCGAAGATGGTGATCATGTTCCTGGTCGGCACCTTCGGCGTGATGTTCGGCGCGGTGCTGGCCTTCGGCCTGTTCGAGATCATCTCGCCATCAACCGTCGCCGGCGATACCTGGCGCGGCATGACCACGGTGGCCGGCAGCTGGATTGGCGGTGGCGCCAACCAGGCAGCGATGAAGGAAGTCTTCGAGGTCGATGCCAACCTGTTCGGCCAGTTCGTGGCGGTGGACGTGATCGTGGCCAACGTCTGGATGGCGGTGATCCTGTTCCTCGCCGGTCGCGCCGAATCCTTTGATCGCTGGACCGGCGCCGACACCAGTGCCATCGACGACATGAAACGACGCATCGAGGAATACCAGGCGCAGCATTCGCGCATTCCGTCGCTGACCGACATCATGGTGATCCTGTCCATCGGTCTCGGTGCAATGGGTCTGTCGCATGCCTTCGGTAAGCCGTTGGCGGCCTGGATTGGCGAGGTTGCGCCGCACCTGTCGCGCTATAGCCTGACCTCGGGCTTCTTCTGGGTGGTGGTGTTCGCCACCACAATCGGTCTGCTGCTGAGCTTCAGCCGCGCCCGCAAGCTCGAAGGAGCCGGCGCGTCGAAAGTCGGTTCCGCCGCGCTCTACATCCTGGTCGCCACCATCGGCATGCACATGGACCTGGGCGCCCTGTTCGACCGGCCACGCCTGTTCGCGCTGGGCTTCTGCTGGATCGCCGTGCACGCGCTGATCATGCTGGTGGTCGCGAAACTGATCCGCGCACCGCTGTTCTTCATGGCCGTCGGTTCGCAGGCCAACATCGGCGGTGCCGCCAGCGCACCGGTCGTCGCCAGCGCTTTCCACCCGTCGCTGGCCCCGGTCGGCGTACTGATGGCCGTGCTCGGCTATGCCCTCGGCACTTACGGCGCCTACCTGACCGGTCTGATGCTGCAGGCGATGGCGGGGTGATCGGTCGCGTCTGCGAACCACGGGTTCGCGCGACCAGCGAACGCCCGAGCCGTGCCGGCGAGGGCCGGGTCTGAGCTACCGGCCCGCTTGATCATGCAAAACGCCATGAATTCCCGTAACTTGACGCGAAAATGTAACTTTGTGTCACAAAGCTTGAACTCCGTCACGGGTTCGGTGTAGCTTCACCTCGGGAGTCGATTTTCGCGGGGGCGAAGTCGACCACGGAGCAGGCAGCGCGTTGATCGCGACACATCGTGATCGGCTCGCCACCGGAAGCCCGTCAGTCACAGGGGACTGCAATGCCAAGCAAGCCACACACAGGGCGCCTGACCGGCGTCGATGGCCAAGCCTCCGCCATTAACGGCGAAAGCGTCGTCATGGCGGTGATTGCAGCCGCCCTCACATTCTTCCGTTCAACGCTGCGCCATTGCGCGGCGTTTTTCGTTTCAGGTCGTCGCCATTCCGGCCATGGCCTTCCCGTACAAACTGTTTCCGCAAGGAATGCTGTCATGTCTATCGCCCATCCGCTGAACAACACCGTCGGTGATCGCCTGCTGTCGCAGGGCCAGCCACGCAGGCTCGGGCTGCTGTTCTCGATGCTGGCGATGCTGGTATGGGGCATGGGCTACTCCGGCATCTCAAAAGCGGTGACTTACACCTGGACCGGGGCATCCAGCGATCAATGGTCGGAACCGAGCAACTGGAATCCAATAGGCGTTCCGGGCAGCGGCGATACCTTGGCGTTTCCCGGTACTGCCTCCAACAAGACCAACAGCAACGACCTGGCTCCGGGGACATCGCTGGCCGGGCTGGCGTTGAACGGATCGGGTTACACGCTGAACGGCAATGGCATTGTATTGACGCAGAGCATTGCTTCGCCGAGCAGTACCAACATCATCAACCTGCCGATTGATGTGCAGACCAACGCCGTCACGATCACTGGCTCTCCGCGGCTGAACGGTGCGCTGAGTGGCAGTGGTTCGATCACGCTGGGGACAGTCGGGCAGACTTCGAACCCGAGTTTTGCTGGCGTTAGTAGCTACGGCGGAACGATCAGCCTCGGCTACTATTCGATGACCTTAGACGGAGGCGCTTTGCCGTCCGCATCAGTGACCAACGGGACACTGATCAGTGTTGGCTACATCTACGGCAACGGCACGATCGGTGCGCTCAGCAATCTGAGCGGTAGTTCCTTTTTGGTGTTTCCGGGTAGCAATGGATCGTCAGGCACAGGCATCCTCAACACCGGCAACCTGACATTGAACAACGGGGGTAGCTCCTCGTACCTCTACTTCGATCTGAACGGTGTCGCGGCCGGCACGGGATATGACCAGATCGCGGTGACCGGTTCGGTGACGCTCGGCAGTGCCCAGCTCAATCTTGCAGTCGGATCGGGCTTCGTGCCGACGCTGGGCGATGAATATGTTCTGATCAGCAATGATGGAGTGGACCCCATCAGTGCCGCGTTGCGGGGTGTATCCGGTACACCCTTGAATGATGGCGACATCATTTACCTAAATGGCGTGCGCTTCGAACTGGACTACCAGGGTGGTGATGGCAATGACCTGTCGCTGACCTCACTGGACACTGCTCGCGTATGGACCGGCGCAAACAACGCCAACTGGTCGGATACGGGCAACTGGAACCCGTCGGGTGTGCCACAAGCGGGTGAAGTGCTGATCTTCCCGGTCGATGCTGCCAACAAGACCAACAGCAACGACTTGGCTCCGGGGACATCGTTGGCCGGACTGGCGTTGAACGGATCGGGTTACACGCTGAACGGCAATGGCATTGTATTGACGCAGAGCATTGCTTCGCCCAGCAGCAGCATCATCAACCTGCCGATTGATGTGCAGACCAACGCCATCACGATCACCGGCTCCCCGCGGCTGAACGGTGCGCTGAGTGGTAGTGGTTCCATCACGTTGGGAGCAGCCGGGGTGGGTTCGAACCCGAGGTTTGCCGGTGTCAGTAGTTACAGCGGCACTGTCGCTATCTTCAGTACGGTGACCTTGGACGGAGGCGCATTGCCATCCGCGCCAGTGACCAATGGGGCAGGGGGGTTTGGCTCCATCCTCGGTAACGGCACGATAGGTGCATTGAGCAATCTCAGTGGGCACGGTTTTTATGTGCAACCGGGTAGCAATGGATCGTCAGGCACAGGCATCCTCAACACCGGCAGCATGACGCTGAACAACGGAGGCGGTTCTTCTCGTCTCTACTTTGATCTGAACGGTGCCGTGGCCGGCACCGGCCATGACCAGATCGCGGTGACCGGTTCGGTGGCGCTGGGCAATGCCCGGCTCAACCTCACAGCCGGACCGGGCTTCGTACCGGCGTTGGGTGATGAATATGTTTTGATCAGCAATGATGGAGTGGACCCCATCAGTGCCGCGTTGCGGGATCTATACGGCACCCCCTTGAATGATGGCGACATCATTTACCTCAATGGTGTGCGCTTCGAGCTGGACTACCAGGGTGGTGATGGCAATGATCTGTCGCTGACCTCACTGGACACTGCTCGTGTATGGACGGGCGCAAACAACGCCAACTGGTCGGATACGGGTAACTGGAACCCGTCGGGTGTGCCGCAAGCGGGTGAAGTGCTGATTTTCCCGGGCGATGCTGCCAACAAGAGCAACAGCAACGACCTGACTCCGGGGACATCGCTGGCCGGGCTGGCGTTGAACGGATCGGGTTACACGCTGAACGGCAATGGCATTGTATTGACGCAGAGCATTGCTTCGCCCAGCAGTAACATCATCAACTTGCCGATCGATGTGCAAACCAACGCCATCACGATCACCGGCTTCCCGCGGCTGAACGGTGCGCTGAGTGGTAGTGGTTCCATCACGTTGGGAGCAGCCGGGGTGGGTTCGAACCCGAGGTTTTCCGGCGTCAGCAGCTACAGCGGCACTGTCGTTGTCTTCAGTACGGTGACCTTGGACGGAGGCGCATTGCAATCCGCGCAAGTGACCGATGGGACATGGGGTTCTGGCTCCATCCTCGGTAACGGCACGATAGGTGCATTGAGCAATCTCAGCAGTGGGTACGGTTTTTATGTGCGACCGGGTAGCAATGGATCGTCAGGCACCGGCATCCTCAACACCGGTAGCGTGACGTTGAACAACGGAGGTAGCGTTTCGTACCTCTACTTGGATCTAAACGGTGCCGGAGCCGGCACCGGCCATGACCAGATCGCAGTGACCGGTTCGGTGGCGCTGGGCAATGCCCGGCTCAACCTCACAGCCGGCCCGGGCTTCGTTCCGGCATTGGGCGATGAGTTCGTGCTGATCGACAACGACGGAGCGGATGCCGTCAGCGCTACGTTACGTGATGCTGGAAATGCTCAACTGCTGGAAGGTGGGATCGTCACCCTCAACGGCTATCAGTTCGTCTTCAGCTATGTCGGAGGTGACGGAAACGACATCACGCTCACATCCCAGAGCGGACTGCCTGCTAGTACGACATCGCTGTTGATTTCTCCGAGCCCGTCGGACGCAGGGGAGCTCATTACCTTGTCTGCAACGGTGGCGGGTGGCGGTAGCACCCCAACTGGGACCGTGACATTTTTCGACGGTTTGGCCGAGCTGGGTTCCGCTGCGCTTGATGGTGCTGGCGTTGCCTCGCTCAGCACTTCCGCACTCGTCGCCGGATCGCACAGCCTCGTTGCACGTTACAACGGCAGCGGGAGCTATGGCGGAAGTTCATCGGGCCCTGTCAGCCATACGGTGAGAGCAGTATTTACGGTGACGCCAAATGCGGGGGCAGGTGGCTCATTGACGCCATCTACTCCGCAGTCGGTGGTAGAAGGTCAGGACATCAGTTTCACAGTGGCCGCAAATCCAGGCTATGCACTGCAAAGTATCAGTGGCTGTGATGGTTCGTTGTCGGGTAGCTCATACACAACCGGGGCCGTTGTCGCGGATTGTGAGGTTGTGGCTACTTTCGAAATAGCCCAGGTTCCATCTACAACGTTGCTGAGCTCCGTCAACCCCGGCCAGAGCTACGTCGGCCAGTCGGTGACGGTGAACTTCAGCGTTTCCGGCGACATGCCTACCGGCACGGTGACCATCAGCAGCCATATCGATGGCGATCTGGCCGGTTGCACGGCAGTGGACGCGACGCTGGGCAGCTGCGTCGTGGATGCCGGCGTGTTGACCGTGGGCCAGCATCAGTTCAGCGCCCACTATTCCGGCGATGCCGGCAACCTGCCGAGCGATTCCGGCAACGTGGCGCACCGCGTGGTGCAGCCGGTCGTGCTGTATCGCGATGATGCCGCGCCATTGAGCGCTGGCAAGGGTGCTGTCGTCGGTCCCAAGGCGTTGATCGCCGTGGGCAGCTATCCCACCGTGGCCGCTGCCCTGGCCGCCGCCAACGACGGCGACGAGGTGGTGCTGGGCGCCGATACCTATCTGGAAAGCGACCTGCACATCGCGGTGAACAACCTCACCGTGCGCGGCAACGCGACGGCAGAAAGCGACATGAATCCGTGGACCCGCGAGCCGGTGTCGTTCATCGACGGCAGCAATGCCGCGCAGCCGCTGATCTGGATCGACGACGGCGTCACCGGCACCGTTTTGCAGGATCTCGGCCTCGGCAATGTGCGCCACAACTGTGTACAGGGCCTGTTCGGCAACAGCGGCACCATGCTGGAGCGCAACCTGCTGGACGGCTGCCGTGCCGACCAGGCGCCCGGTGGCGCACCGCTCGATCCACGCGCTGGTGTCTTCTTCAATGGGCCGGTGGACAACATGCAGTTCATCGACAATGAAGTCACCGACGCCGGTCCGCGTGGACTGCTGATCTGGAACGGCTTCAAGACCAATATCGTGTTCGACGGCAACTACGTGCATGACCTTGCCGGCTGCTGCGGCATCGAGCTGCAGGACGGCACGGCATCGGGCGTGCAGATTACCGGCAACCGCATCGAGCGCAGCCCGGACAACGCCATTGGCGTGGTTGGCCTCACCGGCGGCAGCGGCGCACCGTTCAACGGCGCCAACCTGATTGCCAACAACTTCATCCTGAATGCCGGTCGCTTCGGTATCGAGGTCAAGCTGCCGAATGGTAGCGGCCTCGACAGTGGCGACGGCAGCATCGTGGTCGAAGGCAACGACATCTATCTCACCAGCACGCCGGATGCGAACTTCGACGGTGTGCTCGATGTCGATCCGTTTGATCCTGGCATCGTGCAATGGCGTCCCGCCGAAGTGCGCGACCTCGCCGGTATCGCGGTGATGCGCCGCAGCGTGGCCGATGCCAACAACGTGGACGTGCCCAGTGGCGTAGTGGTGCGCAACAACACCGTTGGCGGCTACCAGCAGAACAATGGCACCAGTTCCAGCACCGGCTTCGGCATCGTGCTGGGCGGCGTCAAGCACACGGTGTTCAACAACACCCTGCTGCAGAACGATGTGGGTATCCAGCGGCAGGCTGGGCATACGCCGTATGCAGCGCATGTTGTTGGTGCGGATCCGGGAATCGGTGGCGAGAACCAGGCTGCGTTCGACGGTGATCAGAGTGATCTCCCCGACGATTTCTTTGGCCGCGACAACACGCAGCTCACCTGCGTCGCCATCGGCAGCAACAGTTATAGCGGCAGCGTCGAAGCGATGAGCCGTGATGTGGTTGATGGCAGCGGCGTGTTGATCGAGAACAGCGTGTTCAATTCCACCACCGGCCTTGGCTACTGCTCGCTGCAGGCCGCGATTGACGATCCGCTGACGCAGGACGGTCATACGCTGGTGCTGGGTCCGAACGTCTATCCGGAGCGCATCGTTGTCGACAAGCAGCTGACGCTGCAGGGCGCTGGTAACGACGACAGCGGCATGGATCCAGTCACCACACTCCGTGCGCCGGATGACGATGGCGCTGGCGGCGTGGCCGTGATCACCGTGCGTGCGCAGAACGTGCACATCGACAATCTGCTGGTGGTGGTCGACTTCGACGAGGCCGGGCAGGGCATCCGCGCCGAATCGTCAACCTCGCCGGCCTTCAGTTCGGACGGCCTCGATATCAGCAGCGTGCGCCTGCGTGGTACCGCTAGCGGCGATTGCAACCCGGCAGCTCCCACGCACAACTGCGCGACCGGTTACGGCTTCCGCAACGCGATCCAGATCAACCCGCACGCAACCGGAACCTACCAGCCGGGCCCGGTGGCCTTTGATGCGACCGTTAGCAACAGCGTGATCGAATCGGCTGCGGTGCAACACCGTTTCCGCGCCGGCATCGACGCGCGTAACGTTGGCCTGCTGGCGCAGGGCAATGACATCGTGTCGATCAATCACGACGTCTATGTCATCGCGCATCCGGCAGGCCGGATGGTCACCATCGGCGGCACGGGAGCCGGCGAAGGCAACAGTTTCCACGGCTTTGGCGTGGCCTACTACGATCCGTCAGCCGGTGCCGGTGATGCCGGCATCCTGAACAACCAGTTCGTTGCCGACAGCAACCTGCCGGGCAACCAGACGCCGATGCTGTGGGGTGATTTCTCCGCCGTGCGCCTGATCCATAACGCTGTCGGACAGGACGTGTCGGTCAGCGGCAATACCTTCAGCGGCTACGAGCGCGGCGTGCTGATCCAGAACTTCCCCGGCGTGATGCTGAACAGCAACCAGTTCACGCCGCTGTCGGGTTCGAGCACCTTCCAGCATGTGCGACTCAGCAACAAGGAGCTGTTCAGCGGCACCGCGCCGGCGCCGATTGCCGGTTCGCTGACGCTGAACGCGGATGGCAACACCTTCAACGGCTCGGGCGGCACAGCGATCTACCTGCTGAACGACAATGCCAGGCTGTCGCCAGACGCCGATCACTACGGCGGCATTACCGTCAGCAACAGCATTTTCGATGGCGCGCTGGGCCACTATTTCGAGCTCAGCCCGCTTTCCTGCGCCGACAGCAACAGTGGCTGCGAGCCGCTGAGCTCGGTGTACAACAACACGGCAACCATGACCGGCACCCCGGTTGCGCCCTTCGGTGGCGATGTCCACGCCGCGACTGGCAACACGTTCGGCGGCGTTGCGCCGTCGGCCATGACCTACGCGCAGTACCAGGATACGCAGACGCGCACCTACCACAACGACCCGAATGCACCGGAGACTCCGGCTGCACCGGGCACCATGGGCATCGTCAATTACGGCTTTGCCAGCAACCTGATCCCGACCACCACCACGGTGGTGTCCACGTCACCCAATCCGAGCGCCATCGGTGCACCGGTGACGGTGACGGTGAATGTTGTCAACGACCTGAATGCGGTGCCGGCGGGCAGCATTGCTGTCACCGCTGCGGATTCCGCAGGCTGCACCATTGCGAACTATCCGGTCGTGAACAGCTGCATCATTGCCGGCTTCAGCGCCGGTGGTGTGAAGTCGGTGAATGCCGCGTTCACGCCAAGCGATACGACCAACCAGGCCAGCAACGGCAGCGCGTCGCATACGGTGACCTTTGATCCGGGTACCACCGTGCCCATCGACCCGGCACCGATGCCGACGCCGACGGACAACGACTACACCCGCATCGATAACGCAATCCAGGCTGCGGGTCCGGGCGTCATCATCGAGCTCAGTGGCGAGTTCAACTGGACCGAGCCAAATGCCAACGCCAGTTGGGAGCTGGGTTCGGATGGCATGCCGGGTACGGATGACGACTGGTCATCCAAACTGCCGGCGGGCGTTGGCAATGTGACCTTGCGAGCAAGTGCCCCCGGCAATGCCGGCATCCAGGGCAGCGAGGGCAACGCGACTGGCGACTTTGCCGCCTTCATCTACAGCGGCAGCATGAACCAGAACTGGACGTTCGAGAACCTCACGGTGCGTGGATTCGACATCGCCTTTGCGATGTTCGGCAGCGGCCCTGAGGGACTTAATGGCACGCAGTACCTCAACAACCGTATCGAGATCGGGCCGGACTCCGGCGATGACTATGCGAACTACGGCATCTACAGCGGATTTGGCGAGCAGCAGACCGTTGCGGGTAACGAGATCCTGATCGACATCGGCGGTACCGACGGTGATCCGATGGGTGACAACTCGCGTGCAGTGGCCATGCAGATCGGTGACTCCTGCAACGTGGATTGCTTCGACGGCCTGCTGATCAGCAGCAATACGGTCACGGTCAGCGGCACACCTGGCGCAACGCCGCCGCGTGTGATCGGTATCTGGGAGAACGCGGGTGATGTCAATTCCTCAGTTCATATCGAGGACAACACGTTCACCGGCTCCGGCGACCTCGGCCCGGGTGTCGAGAACAACGGTCAGACCGCGCTGATCGCCAGCACCCAGTCGAACGGTGCCAAGCAATCAGCGGTCACTGGCAACAGCATCAGCGGCGCGGCCTTCGGTCTGCGCAGCCAGTTGCCGGTGTACGGTCATTACGTTGGCTCCGATGCGCCACTGCTGATCGAAGGCAACACCTTCCTCGACAACGGCACCGCACTGCGGCTTCATGCGGCCTACCCGAATGCAGGCCAGTACACGCTGCGCGCCAATCGCATCTTCGGCAACGTCACCGGCCTGTTTGCCGAGCGTGCCGATGACCTGCCGCTGCCGGGTGCGCCGGGCTACGGTGGCGACGAACTGCCAAGCATCATTGATGCCGACGACAACTGGTGGGGCTGTAATGCCGGCCCGTCGGATGCGGATTGCGATCCGGTGGTGATCGAATCCGAGGGCGTGCCCGCAGACGATCCAGCCACTGTGACCTTGAGCACCTGGTTGCAACTGCGTGCTTCGGCGAATCCAGTGGTGAACCCGACGCCGATTGATCGTGCCATTGCGGTGGATCTGGTCAGCAGCGTCGATGGTACGACCATCGCAAGCGCGTTCCCCGACAACACCGGGATTGGTCTGACCACCTCGAAAGCGGCGTTCAATCCACCGGCGCCCTTCGTCACGAGTAGTGGCGCGTTCAGCACCAGCCTGCAAGGCCTGAATTCCGGCATGGCCTTGATGCAGGCGACTCTCGACAACCAGTCCATCGACTTCTACGCGATGGTGGATGGCCAGGTCACCGTCAACGACAACGTTGATTCGGGTGAAACCCTGCCAGCCAATGCCACCTGTGGTGCGCCGGACTTCAGCAGCATTCAGGCGGCGATCGATGCCGTGCCAGCGGGAACGGAAATCCTTGTCTGCGCCGGCACCTACATCGAAGGAGATACCGTCGCTGGCAGCAACTTGGTAATCAACAAGGCGGTCACCTTGCAGGGTGCGCAGGCAGGTACGGATGCGCGCAATCGTACGGATGCGGGCGCAGCGATCATCCTTCCAAAGGTCAATAATCCCACCTTGAGCTATGCCGGGTCGGATGACCTGCCGGTCATCGATATTCAGGTCAGCAATGTGACCTTGGATGGCTTTGTTATCGATGGCGACAACACTGCTATCAACACCGGCACGGCACCAATGGGTGCTGCTGACCCGGATGTGGACAGCGGCATCTGGGCCACGCGCGACAACATCGATATCCGCAACAATGTCGTGCGCAATCTGGTGTATGCCGGCATTGAAGGCCACGAATATCCGGCAGCTACGCCGGCGGGACAGGGCAACACGATCCAGCAGAACTGGATCTACAACATTGATGCGCCGTCCGAATGGGGTATCGGTGTGGTGGTGCTGTGGAACTACTACGCCAACATCAGCGACAACCTGATCGAGGATGTACGGATTGGCATCCAGACCAATTACTACTTCAAGTTGGCACCCATTCCGGCTGACGCAGTGATCAGTGGCAACGAAATCCATGCCTCGACGACGGGCATCTATCACAACTATTTCACCAATCCTAGCTCACCATTCACACTCGACAACAACCAGATCTATGCCAATGACAACCCGGCACAAACGGGTATCTGGGTAGGCTTGGTCGTGCAAGGCCTGTACGACGACAGCACGGCCGTCGTCACCAACAATGTGATTGATGGCACTGCCTTGGCAGCATCGCTCACCCGTGAAACTGCAGGCTATCGTGCCAACCTCATCACCACGACCAATGCCGCGAGTGTGGATATCGTGGGCGGCAGCGTCAGCAACGTCGATTACGGCGTCCTGGTGACCGATGGTGCGTATTACGCCGGTGGTATGGATGACGTCGAGTTCCGCGATGTCGCATTCACCAACGCAACGTGGGCCTTCTACGTTGAAGACACCGCGCTTGCTGGATCAGAAGTCACCGACTTTGTACCGCAAGTTACCGTCGGTACTGGAAACACCTTCGCCGGTGTCACCTATCAGGGCGCGTTGGCAGGCCCGCAAGCAACCATTGCCTATGCGCCGGGCGCTTCGATGTTGACGCCAGTCTTGGTTCGCGCCGCCAATGCGGGGCACCGTGCGGGCTTGCCGGATTCTGACGGCAATGTTCGTTCGGTCAACAATGCCGAGATCAATGATGGCGTGGCCTTTGTCGCAAGTGGCGGTACGGTGCAGGTGGAGGCGGGTACGTTTGATCAGACAGTGGCCGTGAACAAGGACATCAGCCTGCTCGGCCCGAATGCGGGCATTCCCGGTGGCGGCACGCGCGTGGCGGAAGCCATCATCAATCCAACCTCAGGCGGCACGGTGCTGACCTTCTCGGCTGCAGGTGCAACCGTCGATGGTGTGACCATTTCGCATAGTGCGGCAGCAGGACATGGCGTTACCCTCAGTGGTGCAACTGCCGATAACCTGAGCTTTATCAACAACCGTGTGGTGAACATCATGGCGGGTTCGGGCATTTCCGCCGAGCCGGGTGCCGATTGCACCGCAGACGGGTTCCTGATTACCAACAACCTGTTCAACAGTATCGGCGGTGGTGGTGCGGCCAATGGTCGTGGCGTGCGGCTGGGCAACGGACATTGCAACGTCACAATCGACGGCAACGTGTTCGACACCATGTTGTATGCGATCAATGCCAACGGCGGTAACGGCACGGTGCAGGATTTGATCATCACCGACAATGTGATCACCAATACCACTGGCACGGCCTTGGTGTTGACGAACAACACGCGCACACTGGTGCAGCGCAACAGCCTCACCTCGGTGGCCGGTGGTTTGTTCATTTCCGACAAGATGACCGACTTCAACGCCAGCTGTAACGTGTTCGCGGCGAGTGGTCGTGGCGTTTCGGACTTCGATTTCTTCGGTGGCACGCCGAACAGCAATGTCCGTATCTTCCACAACGCCATCAGCGGCGGTACGGCGGACATCAACAACGCGCTGGCGCAAGGCTTGATCGTCGGTTCCAACTGGTACGACGGGGCTGTGCCGACTACCACCAACTCGGGCGGTACGTTGCTCGTTGCTGATCCTTTGGCAGTCGACCCGACTAACGGTGGTGCCTTCGATGTTGGCGTGTGCGGCGACAACACCGCCACCCAGCTGGTGCTGCACGCGCCATCGGGTGACGGCCAATCGACCGACCTCAACCAGCCGTTTGCCAATCCGCTGCGCGCGAGGGTGCAGGATGCGTTGGGCGGTGCGGTGATGGGCGAAAGTGTCACCTTTGATGCGCCGCCTTCCGGTGCCTCGGCGTTGTTGACGCCCACAACCGGTACGCCGCAGAACAGTGATTACAACGGTGTGGTGCAGGCGACGGCGATTGCCAACGGCTTTGCGGGCACCTATGACGTGACGGCCACGCACAGCAGCAACCCGGTCGATTTCACTCTGACCAACGAGGCGCTGCAGCAGGTGCAGTTCGACCTGAACGGCCCGGTTGCCGGTGTCGAGGTGGGTGATGAAGTGGCCTACACGGGCTTCATCGGCAACGACAACAGCAACGTCACCGAGAACGTCTACATCCATCTCGAGGTGTCCGCGACGGTGGCATCGCTGGATCCGGCGGACATCGCCTTCTGCGTTGTGGATCCGATGATGCCGGCGAACTGCATCCCGATGGCGTGGACCGACAACGGTTCCACGCTGTCGCTGGACTTCACGGATACCAGTGGCTTCCCGATCACCGCTCCGTACTCGTTCCTGCACAACTTCCGCGCAGTGTTTGGCGAGGCGGGCGTGTACACGACCAACGCGCAGGTGATTGGTGCCACGTCGGGCACGGTCTACGCCAGTGACATGCTGTCCACCGAGGTGGTCGCACAGCACGCTGGCATCACGCTCGATATCAACGGCCCGGTGGCCGGTGTTGAGAAGGACGTGCCGACGGCCTACAGCGCCACGCTGTCGAACACCGCCGCTGCGGTGGCGGACAACGTGTGGGTCGAATTCGTGCTGACCCGCACCGGCGGCATCGCAGCCAACGATGTGCTGGTTGAGTACTACGACAGCGTAAGCGGCATGTACCAGTCGATCACCCTTGATGACACAACGCCGGGTCAGTTGACCGGCCATTTCGGGCCGACAGGTGGATTCCCGCTTGCATCCGGATTCAGCGAGACCACCGACCTGCGGGTCACCTACTACGCCGCGCCGGACACCTTCACGGTGGCGGCCACGGTGATTGACGCCAGTGGCGATACCGATGGTGTGTCGACCTACGCGGCGGACAATCTGTCAACCGACGTGGTGCTGGCTGATCCGGACGTCAGTCTTGAGTACGAAGGCCCGTTCGCGACACCGGAATCGGTTGCGCTGATCGGGGCGACGGTGGGCGCGCCGGTGTACTACCGCTCGCGGCTCGAGAACCACGGCATCGATGATGTGGCCGACAGTGTCTATGCACCGTTCAGCCTCACCGCCGACTACCCCCTGATTGCAACTGACGTCAGCGTCTTGTGGTGGCCTGCCAATTCGACCTGCGGTTCTTCCGCGCCAGTTTCGGCCATGTCGCTCAGCCTGACCACAGATGGATCGGGTGGACTTGAAGGCATGGTCGGTGCGCCGAGCTTCACGCTCAATGGGGGTGAGGTGCTGGAAGTCTGCTACGAAGTGGTGTTTGCCCACGTTGGCGAATACTCCACTGCGGCGGAGATCGCAGATGCCGGTGCAAATACCGATGGCTACACCACCTACGCGGCGACCAACCTGTCGACGCTGGTGGGTGCTGGCGACGCAACCATTGCGCTGAGCAACCTGGGGCCGATCACTTATGACGGCAATCCACACGCGGCCACGGCAACCGTCACCGCTTCGACCAGTGGCGATCCGCTGACGGTGACTGTCGACATCACCTACGACGGCAGCACCACGGTGCCGACCGATGCTGGCAGCTACGCGGTGCTCGCGGAGGTGAATGATCCCGACTGGGAAGGCAGCGCCAGCGGCACCTTGGTGATCGATCCGGCGGCGGCGACGGTCAGTTTCAGCGATCTGTCGCAGGTGTATGACGGCATGGTCAAGGCGGCAACACTGACCTGGACGCCGAGCACGCTCACCGGTACCAACGTGGCGTACAGCCCGGTGACCTCGCCGGTGGATGTCGGCAGCTACACCGTCACCGCCAGCCTCAACAACCCGAATTATGTGCTGAGCGGAACCACCACGGCGACGTTGGACATTACCGCGGCAGCGACGGGACTTGTGGTCGCTGGTGGTAGCTTCACCTTCGACGGTGCGGCGCACGGTGCCACGGTGACCAACCCGAACGGCGAGGCCTACACGCTGATCTACAGCGGCAGCGGCTATGGACCGAGTGCGCAAGCGCCGATCAATGCGGGCAGCTATACCGCGACCTTGAGCGGAACGGACCCGAACTACTCGGGCGGGCCGTTCGTGGCCAACTTCGACATCACGCCGGCCACGGTCAATGTGACCTTGGGCAGTTTGAGCCAGGCCTACGACGGCAATGCCAAACCGGTCAGTGTCGCCACCATGCCTGCCGGTGTGGCGGTGGACGTGACCTACGACGGCAACGCCGCAGCACCAAGCGATGCGGGTAGCTACGCCGTGCTGGTGACCAGTGCCGATCCGAACTACGCCCTGGGCACGGTGACGCCGAGCAATCCGGCGACCCTGGTTATTGCCAAGGCAACGGCCGTGATCAACTTCACCCAACTGAACTTCGTTGCCAGCGGCGGGCCGCAGGCAGCGCAGTACACGGTGGCGCCGACAGGCATGGGCATCGCCTGCACGGAGACCTATACACCGCCGGGTGACAGCACGGTGCCGGTGAATCCGGGCAGCTACCAGGTCGATGTGGCCTGTTCCGGCCCGAACCACGAAGGCAGTGCCAGCGCAACGATGAACATCGCATCCGCGCCTGCGGCAACGCTGGAAATCGTCGGTGCCAGCAGCTTCAGCGGCATTGCCGGTGCGGCCTTGCCAAGCCAGGGCCCGACGGTTCGCGTGCGCGATGGCAACAGCGATCCGGTACAGGGCGTGTCGATCCAGTTCAGCATCACTGCCGGTAATGGTTCGTTGACGACGGCGGTGATCGCCACCGACAGCAGCGGTGAAGCCGAAGTGGGTACGTGGACGCTGGATGCCGATTCGTCGGCCAGCAACGGGCTGCAGGCTTCGGTGGTGGGACGTGCCGATATCGCCGCCGTGGCGTTTACCGCCACGGGTGCCGAACAGGCCGACCTGTCCATCGACAAGACCAGCGACACCACGGCCATGCGCAGCGGTGACGGCGTCGACTACCTGATCACGGTCGAAAATGCCGGACCCAGCAACGCGACCAGTGCCGATGTGCTTGACGCCTTGCCGGCCGGGCTGGATGCCGGTAGCGCGACCTGGATTTGCATCGGCGGTGGTGGATCCAGTTGCTCGCTGGCAAACGGCAGCGGCAATGTCGATGTCGAAGTGTCGATTCCGGCTGGCGGCAGCGTCACTGTGCTGTTGAGTGCGACGGCTGACTTCACGGGCGGCTCAAGCATCGACAACACGGCGATGGTTGATCTGACCAGTGGCGACGACCCGAACAGCGCCAACGACCTGTCGACCTGGAGCATCGGTGCGCTGCCGCCGCTTGATCCGGCCATCTTCAAGGATGGTTTCGAAGGTGATCCGCGTCCGGCAGGTGAAGGCAAGTCGGCCATGGTGAGCCTGGGATCCCTGCCGGTCGCGTTGTCCAATGGTGCGATGCCGGAGACGCTGTTGACTGTTCCTTCCGCCAACGGCGAAGGAAGGGTGTCGGTTCGCGGATTCCGGATCGACGGTCAACTCTGGCTGCGGCTGGATGGGCGTGATGCCGAAGGAAAGTCGGTGCGCAGCGACTGGATCCAGGTAGATGCGGCGTCATCCGCGATGTTTGGCTGGCAGGCGAAGGCTTCATCAACCGGCTTCGTGATCGGCACGGAAGTTGATGCCGTCATGATCCGCGTTGATGGTGCCTATGCACCGCGCGTGATACAGGGAACAGCGGGTCTGAGTATCCACTGAGCACTGACAGCAAAGGCAGTTCCGGACGTGGCCGCGATTCGCGGCCACGTCCGTTTCCGGAGGAGGACGACACGCTTGTGTTGATGAAATCGGAGACGGAGCGCAGGCTCAGCAAGTTTTCCTGATCCGGCTACAGCCATCCCGCGCGCTTGAGCAGGCGATAGACGCCGAAGCAGAGCAGCCCGGTCCCGGCGACAACACCGACATAGCCATACGGTGAACTCAGCTCCGGCATGTGGGCGAAGTTCATGCCGTACCAGCCGGTCACCAGCGTTGGTATGGCGGCCAGCGCGGCCCAGCCGGCCAGCTGCTTGACGATCTCGCCCTGGTGGATGGTGACCAGCGACAGGTGCACCGAGAGCGCGGCGCTGAGCATCTCGCGCATGGCGTCGGTGGCCTCGTTGATACGCACGGTGTGGTCGGCAACATCACGGAAGTACAGACGTACTTCGTCGCGGATCAGGTTGGGATGCAGGCGCACCAGCTGACTCAGAATGTCCTGCATCGGCACTACCGCCAGACGCATCGTCATCAGGTCGCGCTTCAGGCGGTACAGACGTTCGACCGTGTCACGACTGTAGTTCTCCTCGAACACCGCCGATTCCAGCTGCTCGGTGTCGTCCTGGAAGCCGCGCACGATCGGCTGGTAGTTGTCCACGATGTAGTCGAGTACGGCGTAGAGGGCAAAGCTGGGTCCGAGGGTCATCATCCCGGGCGCCTGCTCGCAGCGTGCGCGCACTGCAGCGTGGGACAGGGATGCGCCATGGCGGACGGTGATCAGGTAGCGGACGCCGACGAACACATGCGTCTCACCGAAGCCGATGCCATCCTCCACCCGCTGCGCCGTGTGAACCGCGACGAATAGACTGTTTCCAAAGGCTTCGATTTTCGGGCGCTGATGGGCCTTTTGTGCATCTTCGATGGCCAGTTCATGAAGGCCGAACATCTCCTGGATGCGATCCAGCAGCGCCTCGTCCGGTTCGTGCAGCCCCAGCCAGATAAAACCGCTGCCATCGCCCAGCAATTCCGGGACTTCGTCCAGACTGACAGGACGGCCTGTACCGTGCGCGTCGTAGTGGACGCAATTCATCAGCCCGGTCGGCTGATTGCTGTCGTGATTCATCGGTGTGCTCCGGATGCGACCGTACCATCATGCCGTATCCGGAGCGTGTCACCCATGTAGTCCTGGCCGGTTGGACGAAGGGCTCAGAAGCTGCGATCACCGGAGAGGATGCCGCCAAGTCCGCCCAGCACCGAACCTTCACCCTTGCTGCCGCCGCGCTGGTAGGCCGCGGCGTACATGCGGCCGGCCATGCGCGAGAACGGCAGCGACTGCAGCCAGACCTTGCCCGGGCCGGTCAGCGTGGCGAGGAACACGCCTTCGCCGCCGAAGATCATCGACTTGACGCCACCCACGGCGCGCACGTCCATATCGACCTGCTGCGTGTAGGCGACCACGCAGCCGGTATCCACATCAATGCGCTCGC
Source organism: Lysobacterales bacterium (assembly GCA_020442545.1). Taxonomy (GTDB): domain Bacteria; phylum Pseudomonadota; class Gammaproteobacteria; order Xanthomonadales; family Xanthomonadaceae; genus JACKOX01. Next base: position 729 of record JAGRJX010000037.1, on the reverse strand, counting down.
CGGCGGCCAGTTCACGCTCCATGATGGTGCCGCCGGCGTGGACGAAGACCTGACCGTCACCTTCCAGTTTCTGCATGATGAAGCCCTCGCCGCCGAACAGCGCGGTCATCACCTTTTTCTGGAAGTGGATGCCGATGGACACGCCGCGCGCGGCGCAGAGGAAGCTGTCCTTCTGGCAGATGATCTTGCCGCCGAAGTTCGACAGGGTCATCGGCACGATGGTGCCGGGGTAGGGTGCGGCGAAGGCGACCTTGGCCTTGCCGCTCGGGCCGGCGTGGGAAAACATCGTGGTGAACAGGCTCTCGCCGGTGATCACGCGCTTGCCGGCGCCAACCAGCTTGTCGAGGAAGCCGCCGCCCTGTCCGCTGTGCGAGCCGTCACCGAATACGGTTTCCATCTGAACCACGGCGTCCTTGAACATCAGCGCACCGGCTTCGGCGACGGCGCTCTCGCCGGGATCCAGCTCGATCTCGACGAACTGCATGTCCTCGCCGTAGATCTTGTAGTCGATCTCATCGCTGCCCGGAGCGCCGGCGGCCGGCGGCGCGGGCATCAGTCCGGCGGCTGGCTTGTCGGCGGAAAGTTCAGCGCAGCTGGCGATCGACACCCATTCGGCGAAGCCTTCGCGCCAGCAGTGTCCATTTGCGTTCACACGGACCTTTGCCGACGCGGTGGCCTGGTCATAAGGGCCTTCCTGCTGGCCGTTGTAGCTGAGGAACCATTGCATGG
>JAGRJX010000262.1 GCA_020442545.1 Lysobacterales bacterium | reverse complement strand
GAAACAATGGCGGCGATGGATTCGTGATGGCTGGGCTGGCCATGGCGGCTGGTCTGGAGCTGGAACTGTGGCACCTGCCGCCACGCACAACGTCCACCACCAGTGCTGCCGTGGCCCTGGCGCAGGCGCGCGAGGCGGGCATTGTCATCCGTGCAATCGATCCCGATTCGCTGGCGTTCGAGATGGCGACCTTTGCGCCGGATCTGATCATCGACGCCCTGTTCGGCATCGGTCTTGTCCGTGCGCCGGATGCGACAGCGGCCGTCACTATCCGGATGATTGATGACTTCAGCGCACCCTGTCTTGCGCTGGACGTGCCATCCGGACTGGATGCCGATCGCGGCAGCGCACCGGGCGAAGCGGTGCGGGCGACGGTGACGATCAGCTTCATCGGCGCGAAGTTCGGCTGTGCCACGGGTGGCGGCCGCGCGCTGTGTGGTGAGCGGGTCGAGCATGATCTGGGCGTGTCGCCACGCTGCCTTGAAGGATTGAATGTGGCGGCTTCGCGTTTCGATCCGGACGACCTGCGCACACGATTGCCGCCGCGTCCGTTGAATGCGAGCAAGCAGGATGCCGGGCATGCGCTGCTGATCGGCGGCGACCGTGGCATGGGCGGCGCGCTGTGCCTGGCGGCCGAGGCGGCCTTGCGCGTCGGTGTCGGGCGACTCAGCGCATGGACGCGTGCTGAACATGTCCCGGTGCTGCTGTCACGGCGTCCCGAGGCGATGACGCGCAGGGTTGATGCCTTCAACGCTGATACCGTGCCGTCGACGGTCAACGTGCTCGCATTGGGGCCGGGGCTCGGGCGCGGCGACTGGGGCCGGGCGGCGCTGGACCTTGCGCTGGCCGATTCGCGGCCGCTGCTGCTCGATGCCGATGCGCTGAATCTGCTGGCCGAGCGCGGCCAGGCGGCGTGGAGCGACGGCCGTGTCGTGATCCTGACGCCGCATTCTGGCGAAGCTGCAAGGCTGCTGGGCATCGCGCGCGAGGCGGTTGAGGCGGATCGACTGGCCGCCGTCACTGCGTTGGCCGAACGCTACTGCGCCACCGTGGTGTTGAAGGGTGCGGGCAGTCTGGTCGCGACCTGCGCTGACACGCCCCGCGTGATTGAGGCCGGCAACCCGGGCATGGCAAGCGGCGGCATGGGCGATGCATTGACCGGGATCATCGCGGCGCTGCTGGCGCAGGGGCTGTCGCCGTTTGATGCTGCATCGTCAGGGGCGCTGATCCACGCCATGGCCGGCGATGCAGCCGCGGCGGATGGCGGTGAGCGTGGCCTGCTGGCCAGTGACCTGATGCCATGGCTGCGACGCTTCGCCAATCCAGTGGAGGATGGGGAATGGGGTTCACGAGCGTCCGAACAAGGAACCGGCGAGTGACGACGACGTCAACCCAGATCCGTGGGTGTGGGCCCGTCACGATGCGCCTGGCCGATGCCGACGACACTGCCGCAGCGGGTGCAGCGCTGGCCGAAGGGCTGGCGGCACAGGTCGGCGCTGATCCCGTGGCGATCATGCTCGTAGGTGATCTCGGCGCCGGCAAGACCACCCTGGCGCGTGGCCTGCTGCGTGCGCTGGGTGTGATGGGCGCAGTGCGAAGCCCGACCTACACGCTGGTCGAGCCCTACGACACCTGTATCGGTCGCGTGCTGCATCTCGACCTCTACCGCATCGCCGACCCGGGAGAGCTGGACTTTCTCGGCCTGGATGACGGCGACGCGCGGCTGTGGCTGATCGAGTGGCCGGAACGCGGTGCGGGCGCGCTGCCATCGGCCGATCTCTGGCTGCGGCTGCGCCGTGATGGCCCGGGTCGTGAACTGCAGATTGAGGCCGGGAGTTCGCGTGGCGAGGCGCTGATATCGACCATCAATCAATAAAATCAACAAGTTGCGATGGGTATGGCTTTTGCGCCGCGGCCAACATCTTTGCGGTTTTGCTTTAGGAAGGTGTCGTAGCTTACGGATTTAGAAAGGAAAACTGCTTGCAATCAGCGGCAGCTTGGGCTTCAATCGCCGCATGCGCCCATTCCGCCTGCCGCCGCCGTCACGAATTGTGGTGAGCCTGCTGCTCGCCGGCGGACTGCTGTCGCCGCTGCAGGCCGCGGATCTGTCTGCCCTGCGCGTTGCCGAAAACAATGACCACACCCGCGCTGTTCTTGATCTCAGCAGCGCTGCGGACTACCGGCTTTTCATGCTCGACAATCCCGCCCGCGTGGTACTGGATATCGAAGGCAGCCGTCCGCTGGCCGGGTTCTCGGCGGACGGCGTGGCGGATGGCCTCGTGCGCAGCGTCCGCACCGGGCGCCAGGGCAAGGATCTGCGCGTGGTCTTCGACCTCGATGCCGATGCGCAGCCGAAGAGCTTTCTGCTCACGCCGTCCGAGGGGCAGGGCCATCGTCTGGTGATCGACCTCTACCCCAAGGCCGGCGCGGCGAAGGTGGTGCCGGTAAAGACCATCGGGCAAGCGTTGTCCTCGGGTGAGCGCGACCTGGTAGTTGCCATTGACGCTGGCCACGGCGGCAAGGATCCGGGTGCGATTGGCCCCAAGAAAACCTACGAAAAAACCGTCACCCTGCAGATTGCCCGCGAGCTGAAGCGGCAGATTGATGCGCAGCAGGGCATGAAGGCCGTGCTGACGCGAAGTGGCGACCAGTTTATCCCGCTCAAGCGCCGCTATGAGCTGGCGCGTGAAGCCGAGGCTGACCTGTTCGTGTCGATCCATGCCGATGCCGTTGGCAATCGCACGGCCTCGGGTTCGTCGGTGTACGTGCTGTCGACGCGTGGCGCCACCAGCCAGGCCGCACGCTGGCTGGCCGAGCGCGAGAACAGTGCCGATCTGGTCGGCGGCATCACCCTGGCCGAACGCGACGACACGCTGGCAGCGGTGCTGCTGGATCTGTCGCAGAGCGGCACGCTCAAGGCCTCCGAGGACGTTGCCGACGAAGTGCTGGGCGGCCTCAAGCGCCTGGGCAAGGTGCATTCGCGGCAGGTACAGCGCGCCAACTTCGTGGTGCTGCGCTCGCCCGACGTGCCCTCGTTGCTGGTGGAAACCGCCTTCATCAGCAACCCCGCTGAAGAGCAGCGACTGCGCGACCCACGCCATCAGAAAAAGCTGGCCTCGGCCGTGGTGGAAGGCATCAAGCGCTATTTCGGAAGCCAGCCGCCCCCGGGCACCTGGTTTGCCGCGCAGTTGGACAAACGCCCGGCCGAGCACGTGGTCAGCCGGGGAGAAACCCTGAGCGGCATCGCGGCCAGCTACGGCGTCAGTCTCGGCAACCTGCGCAGCGTCAACGGCCTCAGCACCGACATGGTCCGCGTTGGTGCCAGGCTGCGCATTCCGGGTGGGTCTGGTTGATCCGAGCCACCGTTCCGGTCACGGAACGGCGCGAATCGACGGCTGCTAGACTGACGGTTTTTAGCCGTTCCAGTCGTCGATGAGCATCCGCCAACTCCCCGAAGCCCTGATCAACCAGATTGCTGCCGGCGAAGTCGTCGAGCGGCCGTCGTCGGTGGTCAAGGAGCTGGTGGAGAACGCGCTGGATGCCGGGGCATCGAGCATCGAGGTCGAGATCGAGCAGGGCGGTGCGGCGCTGATCCGTATCCGCGACAACGGCATCGGCATTGCGCCCGACGAGCTGCCGCTGGCGGTGTCACGGCATGCCACCAGCAAGATCGCCAACCTTGACGATCTGGAATCGGTGATGACCCTGGGTTTTCGCGGCGAGGCGCTGCCCTCGATCGCCTCCGTGTCGCACTTCGCGCTGACCTCGCGACTGCCGGACGCCGAGCATGCCATGCGCATCGAAGTGGATGGCGGCAAGGTCGGTGGAACCAGGCCACATGCACATCCGCCGGGCACCACGCTGGAAGTGCGCGACCTGTTCTTCAACGTCCCGGCACGCCGCCGCTTCCTGCGCACCGAGCGCACCGAATACGGACATATCGAGGAGCTGCTGCGGGTGCTGGCGCTGGCGCGGCCCGACGTGGCCTTCCGCCTGTCGCACAACGGCAAGGCGACACGGCTCTATCGCCCGACCGATACCGTCGGTGGCGACAGCGGGATCGACGACCGGCGCCTCGGTGAAGGCCTTGGCGCGGATTTCCTGAAGCAGAGCATCGCCGTCGACGAATCGGCTGCGGGCCTGCGGCTGGTGGGTCGTGTCGGCCTGCCGACGGCGGCGCGTGGCCAGGCCGATCAGCAGTATTTCTTCGTCAACGGGCGTGCGGTGAAGGATCGCCTGATCAGCCACGCGGTGCGTCAGGCCTATTCGGACGTGCTGTACCACGGTCGGCATCCGGTGTTCGTGCTGCGGCTGGAAATCGATCCGCGTCGCGTGGACGTCAACGTGCATCCGGCCAAGCACGAAGTGCGTTTCCGCGATGGTCGGCAGGTGCACGATTTCATCTTCCGCGCGCTGCATGGGGCGCTGTCCGGTGCGCGTGCCGGTGCCGAAGGTGGTGCGCCGGCGCGACAACCGGCGGCCTTCGCAGCGGCGAATGCGACGGCGGAATCCGGATCCGATAACGGTGGTGAGCGTGCCAGTCTGGGCTGGATTCGTCCGCAGCAGGGATCGATGCGCCTCAACGTACAGGAGCAGGTCGCGCAGTACCGGCAGCTCTATGGTTCCGGCACTGCACAGCCAATGGCATCGGCGTATGTTGAGGCGGGCGACGTCGATGCGGTCGGTGAAAGCGCCGAAGCGAGCGACGTTCCGCCGCTGGGCTTTGCCATCGCCCAGCTATTCGGCACGTTCGTCCTGGCCGAACATCCTGATGGCCTGATCATGGTCGACATGCACGCCGCGCACGAGCGCATCACCTACGAGCGCCTGAAGGCCGCGCAGGACCGCCAGGGCATCCGCAGCCAGCCGCTGCTGGTGCCGTTGACGCTGGCCGTCAGCGAGCGCGAGGCGGATGCGGTGGAGAACCACGACAAAGCCTTGACCGCGCTGGGCTTCGAGATCCGCCGCGGTGGTCCGCAGGCCGTCCTGGTGCGCGGCATTCCGTCCTTGCTGGAAGGCGTGGACGTGCGCGCACTGGTACTCGATGTGCTGGCCGACCTGATCGAGCGCGGCCGCAGCGAGCGCGTCGAGGCGCAGCGCAACGAGCTGCTGTCGACGATAGCCTGCCACGGCTCGGTGCGCGCCAACCGGCGCCTCAGCATCCCCGAAATGAACGCCCTGCTGCGCGACATGGAGGCCACCGAGCGATCCGGGCAGTGCAATCACGGTCGCCCGACCTGGGTGCGGGTGACGCGACATGAGCTGGATCGCCTGTTCCTGCGGGGGGAATGACCTGCGCGGGGAATGACCCGCTTGGTGGAGTTACCACCCCGTGGGATTGATGCTGGCCGCGCCATCCCCCATGCTGTTGACGTCGTAAAGAGGACGAAATCATGCGCAATGCCATCACCATTTTGCTGGCCGCCGGCCTGCTGTCATTGGCCGCCTGCAGCCACGAACCGGCGACATCGCCCGCCGCCGTCGTGGATGCCGCCAATGGCGCTGACGGGGCGCCCGCGTCACTGGTGGACGAAACCATGGCCTGGCGCAAGAGCCGCGTAGAGCGCCTGCAGCGTCCCAACGGCTGGCTCAGCCTGGTCGGACTGCACTGGCTCGAAGCGGGCGATCACAGCCTCGGTTCGGCGGAGGACAACGACATCCAGCTTGCGAGCGGTCCGGCGCATATCGGCCGCATCACATTGACCGACGGCGAGGTCACGCTGACGCCGGGGCCGGATGCCGGCATCACGGTCGACGGATTGACGCCGGACCGTGCCATCGTGCTGGCGCCGGACAGCAGCGGCAAGCCGAGCCAGGTGGCGTTTGACGGGCAGGAGGCCGGTTTCACCGTGATCGAACGCAGTGGTCGCCTTGGCCTGCGGGTCAAGGATGCCAATGCGGCGACCCGCACCGGATTCGTCGGCATCGACTACTTTGACGTGACGCCGGAATGGCGATTCGATGCGCGCTTCGAGGCGCATCCGCCGGGTCGAACCATCAAGATCGCGTCGGTGATCAATACGCTGGAGGACATGGCCAACCCGGGACGGGTGATCTTCAGCAAGGACGGACAGGAGTACAGTCTGGAAGCCGTGGACGAGGGCGACGGCGAACTGTTCCTGATCTTCGCCGACCGCACCAGCGGCAAGACCACCTACGGGCCGGGGCGTTTCCTCTACGCGCATCCGCCGGGCGAGGACGGCCGCACCGTCGTCGACTTCAACCAGGCCTACAACCCACCCTGTGCCTTCAACGCCTACTCGACCTGCCCGCTGCCGCCGCCGGAGAATCGCCTGAACCTCACCATCAACGCGGGCGAGAAGAAGTACCGCGGCAGCCTGCACTGACGGATCGCATTAGGGCCTGTTAACGCTATGGAGACGGGTCACGCCGTGTTTGGCCGCGCGCGATACAAGGAAGAGAGAGTGAGCTAATGTCGATAAGTGATCGAGCGATGACGCCGCAGCGGGCGCGGCCAAACGCGGCCCAACCATTAGTTGAACGAAGGGTTGCGCTGTCCGGCCGCCAGGTAGTCGCGCATGGCTTGGACAGGCGGCCAGCCTGCCGCATCGCCGCGCACAACCACCTGACGACCGGACAGTGCAACGTGACCCATCTCCATAGCGTTAACAGGCCCTAGATGACAGACAAACGATGGTTCGGCACCGACGGCATCCGTGGACGCGTCGGGCAGGGTGCAATTTCCGCGGACTTCGTGCTCAAGCTGGGCTGGGCCGTGGGTCGCGTGCTGGGTGGCGAACGTCACGCCAGCGTGGTAATCGGCAAGGACACGCGGATTTCCGGCTACATGTTCGAGTCGGCGCTGGAGGCTGGCCTGGTTGCAGCCGGCGCCAACGTGCAGCTGCTCGGCCCGATGCCGACGCCCGGCGTGGCCTGGCTGACACGTTCGCTGCGCGCCGATGCTGGCATCGTGATCAGCGCCTCGCACAACCCGCATTTCGACAACGGCATCAAGTTCTTCTCGGCGCGTGGTGAAAAGCTGTCCGACGATCTGGAGCTGGCCATCGAGGCGGAGCTGGACAAGCCCTTCAGCACGGTGGAATCCACCGCGTTGGGCAAGGCGCGACGCATCGACAATGCGGCGACCCGTTATGCCGAGTTCTGCAAGTCCACGGTGCCGGATTCGCTGTCGCTGGCGGGGCTGGACCTGGTGGTCGACTGCGCGCACGGTGCCACCTACCAGATTGCCCCCAGACTGCTTGCCGAGCTTGGCGCGACGGTGGATGCGATCGGCGTGGTGCCGGACGGGATCAACATCAACGAAGGCTGTGGCTCGACGCATCTCGATGCCCTGAGTGCGCGCGTCCGCGAGCGCGGCGCGCAGTTGGGCATCGCCTTCGATGGTGATGGTGATCGCGTGCTGATGGTCGATGCCGACGGTGGCGTGGTCGATGGCGACGACCTGCTGTTCGTGCTGGCGATGGACCGTGCCGAACGTGGCGAGCTGGAAGGTCCGGTGGTCGGCACGCTGATGACCAACTACGGGCTGGAGTGCGCCTTCCGCGAGCGCGACATCGCCTTTCACCGAGCCAACGTCGGCGACCGCTATGTGCATCGCATGCTGGTCGAGCAGGGCGGTGTGCTGGGTGGTGAAGCGTCCGGTCACCTGCTGGTGCTCGACCGAGCCACCACCGGCGACGGCATCGTCAGCGCGCTGCAGGTGCTGGAAGTGCTGCAGCGTCGTGACGAATCGCTCAGATCACTGTGCGCCGGCGTGCACAAGGTGCCGCAGGTGACGAAGAATCTGCGACTGGATCGCGGCCGTGAGCGCGTGGCGCATCCCGGCGTGCAGGCGGCGCTGGATGCCGCGCAGCGGCGGCTGGATGGTCGCGGTCGCGCCTTCCTGCGGCCTTCGGGTACCGAGCCGGTGATCCGCGTCACCGTCGAAACCGATGACGACGCCTTGCTTGCGGAAATCCAGGAACAGCTGGTCGCGGCAGTCAGCGCCGCCTGATCGGCTCCTGTCGAACACTGATTGCAATCAAGCCACGCGCGGCGGCGGGCCGCTAGAATGTCAACCTCAGGACTGACCGGACGCCCGCCATGAGCCAGATTCCCACCCTTGATATCCGCTGCTTCGACAGTGATCGCGAGGCCTTTGTTGCCGAGCTCGGCGCCGCCTACCGTGAGTGGGGTTTCTGCGGCATCAACGGTCACGGCATCTCCGACGAGCTGATCAACGGCGCCTACGGTGTTTTCAAGGCGTTCTTCGCGCTGCCGGAAGAGACCAAGCAGCAGTACCACGTCGCCGGTGGCGGTGGTGCGCGCGGCTATACGCCCTTCGGCATCGAGACAGCCAAGGGCTCCAAGCATTTCGACCTCAAGGAGTTCTGGCACATCGGCCGCGAGATTCCGCGTGACTCGAAATACGCCGACGACATGCCGCCGAACCTGTGGCCGACCGAGGTCGATGGTTTCCGCGAAGTCGGCTACGGCCTGTATCGTGCGCTGGATGACCTGGGCAGTCGCGTGCTGAGTGCGCTGGCCCTGCACATCGACCTGCCGGAAGATTATTTCGCCGACAAGACCAACAACGGCAATTCGATCCTGAGGCCGATCCACTACCCGCCGATCACCACCGACGACGTGCCCAACGTGCGTGCCGGCGCGCACGAGGACATCAACCTGATCACCCTGCTGGTCGGTGCCAGCGCGGCGGGCCTTGAGGTGCTGTCGCGCCGTGGCGAGTGGATTCCGTTTACTGCCGACGCCGACACCATCGTGGTCAATATCGGCGACATGCTGCAACGCCTCACCAACCACGTTTATCCCAGCACCACGCACCGCGTCACCAATCCGCCGGGCGACCTGGCGCGGCAGCCGCGCTACTCGACGCCGTTCTTCCTGCATCCGAACCCGGATTTCCTGATCGACGTGCTGCCGCAGTGCGTGAGCGAGGACAATCCCAGCCGCTACCCCGAGCCGATCACCGCCCAGGGCTACCTCGAAGAGCGCCTGCGCGAGATCAAGCTGAAGTAATCATCACTATTGCGGGCAGAACGCGATCATGGTCGGATCTGACGACGACTTGGTTCCACGCATTCCACCGTTCGTGGTGAGCGAAGTCGAACCATGGAGGTGAGCTTCAGCTACCTGAATCGGAACCCGGATTCCTGAACCCCGTGCTACAGTCCGTAGCAGCGCAAATGCTGGATGCGCTCATCTCCGGGGGATTTATCGTTTTCGAGTACATCGCCTACGAGAATCAGGGAGATTGAAATGAGCACCACGCACCACGCACCACGCAC
>JAGRJX010000261.1 GCA_020442545.1 Lysobacterales bacterium | reverse complement strand
TGATCACCGGCCGGCCGTCACTGCCAATGGCGATGGCGGTGTAGCTGCCCACGACACCGGCGGTGTCCACGGTGCGGAGGGTGGCCGAACTGCAGGCGGCATCGACGCAATGCGCGACCTTGAGGTCGAGGTTGGTGCCGTCGTATTAGCTGATCACCGGCAGGCTGTCGCTGCCGATGGCGATGGCGTTGTTTAGGCCCACGATATCCGTCGAATCCACGGCGCTCAGGCGCGGCGGGATGCTGAACGGCTCGCACAGCACGCTGCCGTCGGCATTGATGCCACGCAGGTACTGGCCGGCAGGACAGCTGCCGCTGACCCGGGCCTGCACCACGCTGGTATCAACCGCCAGACTGGCCGCACCGCTGCTTGCACCGCCGCTGAGGCCGGTGCCGGCAGTGACCGCGGTGATATCGCCGCCGCTGTCTGCATCGTCGCCGTCGGCAAAGCCGGCCGGCACCCCGCTCAGCCCGGTCCAGGGCGCGCTGCTGGCGGTGGTGGCGTTTGTGGCGTAGTCGGCAGAACGCGCATGCAGCGCCTCGGGCGTGGCGCGCAGCAGCTGCCGCGGCGCAAGGTTGGTGTAGCCGCCGCCGCTGCTGCCCGGTCGCACGCGCAGTTCCAGCCAGCGTTCATCGCCATCAAACGCCGCGCCAAAGTCCAGCGCAATGCTGAACAAACCGTCCTCCACCGGCACGTCGTCAACGGATTCACAAGGCTGTATCGGCACGGTCACGGCGAGGTTGGGATTGTCGAACAGGCAGGCCTGGAGGTCGTACAGGCCGCTGGCCGGCTGCCCGGACTCGCTGAGCTGGCCCTGATAGGTGAAAGCGGTGCCCAGGGGCGCGGCCGCGGCAGGCATCGACAGGGTGCTCAACGCCATGACGGCGGCGATGCCTGCAAACAGTGAGCGGATTGAAGCCATACTCGCCTCCCGTGTTGGGATTGCTGTGTGCTTGATAACCCCATCGCTTTCTTCGCCACAAAGCAGCTATCTGGCCATTGTGTGGCTCGACTGGCGTGACGTTGGCGATGAACGGGCGATAATAGGTGTCCTTCTCCTGTTGTTGGGCCAAAGCATGTCCAATCAGTGGTTCTACGAGAACTTCGACCTCACCGGCTCCGCCTTTGGTCTGCGCGTGACGCGCAAGCTGGACTGTGTGCAGTCGCCGTTCCAGAAGATCGAGATCTGGGAAACCAGCGACTGGGGCAACCTGATGGTGATCGACGGGGCGACCATGGTCACCACCCGCGACAATTTCTTCTATCACGAGATGATGGCGCATGCGGTGCTGTACACCCACGCCGATCCGAAGGACGTGGTGATCATTGGCGGTGGCGACTGCGGCACGCTGCGCGAGGTGCTGCGTCATCCGGGTGTGCGCAGCGCCGTGCAGTGCGACATCGACGAGCAGGTGACGCGCATGGCCGAGAAGTATTTCCCGGAGCTGTGCGAATCCAACGACGATCCGCGCGCCACGGTGATGTTCGATGACGGCATTGCCTACATGAAGAACGCGGCGCCGGAATCCATCGACGTGATCATCGTCGACAGCACCGATCCGGTGGGTCCGGCCGAGGGGCTGTTCAACCAGGCCTTCTTCGAAACCTGTCACCGCGCGCTGCGTCCGGGTGGCCTGCTGGTGCAGCAGAGCGAATCGCCGCTGGCGCTGGTCGGCCTGATCCGCGATCTGCGCGGGGCCATGCGCGATGCCGGCTTTGTCGACTTCAGGACGCTGCCGTTCCCGCAACCCTGCTACCCGACCGGCTGGTGGAGCTGCACCATCGCCAGCAGGGAAGCCCGCGACCTCGACGCTTTCCGTGAAGCCGATGCCGCCGCAAAGCCGTTCGAGACGAATTACTACACGGCGGGCATCCACAAGGGTGCGCTGGCGACGCCGCCGATGCTGGTCAAGGCGCTGGCGGAGTAGTCAGCTTTCCTTGTCGCAGGCAGCGGCCAGTTCGGCGGTGGTCTGCATTTCCTCGCTATCGGATTCGAAGGCCGCCCCCTGATCCTTCAGGGAAGTCCAGATCGCATGCGCTTCGCGGATTCGGGCGCAGTTGTCCGGCGCGCCTGGCTGCAGTTCCACCAGCAGGTCGAGCGTGATGGCCAGATCGCGGTGATAGATGGTCGATTCGGGCGCCGACCGCAGGATGTCGCGACGGATGCCCAGGATTTCCTCGGCATAGGGCACGGCGGCGGCGGGATGTTTGCGGAGCTGTTCAAGCTGGCTCATCCGGTACAGCGTGTTGGCGGTGTCGCGTCGATGTTCCATGTTGGCGGGATCCGAGGCCGCCATCTGCCGGAACGTATCCAGTGCCTGCTGCAGGCGGCGCATGCCCTCGTCATAGCGCTGGTTGAGCGCCAGCCCGTAGCCCAGCTTGCGCGTGGTCAGGGCCAGCATGCGGCGCGCATTGAGATCGGCCGGGTCCGCCTTGGAAATTTGCTCATGGATGACCTGCGCGTGTTGGTAGGCGTCCAGCAATCGTTCCGCGGCGTCCGGTTCGTCGGTGTCTTCATAGCTTTCGCCGAGCTTGACCCAGGCCACGGCGCTGGCCGCGCGGAGCTCGGCATCGTTGGGATCAACCTTGCGTAGGCCGTCAAGCGTGGCGATGACGTCGTTCAGCGCCACGCGCGCCTCCGCCTGTCGTCCGTCCCAGGACAGCGCGTCGGCGCGTTGGGTATTGATCTGGATACGCCGCTTGGCCTTCGAGGTGGGGTCGAGGCTGCTACGGGCGATGGCCTGCAGTGCAGCATCGTAGTAGCGGATGGCGGCCTTGAGGTCGTCGGTCCAGAAGGCGTGCAGCCCCAGAAAATAAAAGGTCTCGACAAGGCCCTTTGACGCCTCGTCAACGCCGTCCTCCTCCAGCGCGTGCCAAAGCACTTCGGCGCGTTTCAGGTTTTCGCCGGAGGCAGCGAGCTGCTCGGTGAAGAACAGCGTGTTTGCCCGATGCAGCACGACCTGTGCCAGTGCAATGCGTGCGCCCCGGTTTTCTGGCTCCCTGGCGAGCACGGCGTTGGCGGCGGCTTCCGCGCGGTCGTAGCTCTTCAGTGCAGCTGCGGTGTCGCCGAGATTGGCCTGACTCGGCAGCCCCTGCACATCGCCGATGCGAAGCCACGCCTCTGCAATCTCCCGCTTGAGATCCAGCGGCGCGTCTTCGTCGGCATCAAGCCGGCTCAGGTAATCCTCGGCCGTCTCCACCAGCACCTGCCTGGCCTGCGTGGATCCGGTCAGCCTGGCAATGGCGTCGTGGATGTCGAACAACATCGACTTCGCCAGCGAGCGCACGTCGTTGAAGCGGGCTTCGGCCCGTTCGCGCTCACGTTCGGCGATGCGTGCCTGGTGCAGGCTGGAAACGAGGCCGCCGACCAGGCTGAGCAGCAGCAGCGTGGCGGCGGTAGCCGGCAGGGCATTGCGGCGCAGGAAGCGGCGCAGGCGATAGCCCAGGCTTGGCGCAACCGCCGTCACCGGCAGGTGTTGCCGGTAGCGCTGGAGGTCGTTTGCCAGCGCTTCGACGCTGGCATAGCGTTCCGACGGGTCGGCGCGCAACGCCCGGTCGACGATGGCGTCGAGGTCGCCATGCAGTTGCCGCGACCGCTGGCGGCGCTGCGCGGCTTCCCAGTTGGCGTTGTCCAGCACCGCATCGCTGGGCGGCGTGGACACGCGCGTGGTGGCTGAGGTGCTGGCGGAACCCGCCGCGCGACGCGGGTCCGGGTCGAGGCCGGTCAGCAGGCGATACAGCAGCACGCCCAGCGAATAGACGTCGCTGCCGGCGCCCATGGCTTCACCTGCCACCTGTTCGGGGCTGGCGTAGCTCGGCGTGTAGATGTTCTCGGCGTGCCGTGTCCGCTCGTCACCGTGTTCGCGCAGCAGCTTGGCGATGCCGAAGTCCAGCAGCTTGATCTGCCCGTCCGGCGTCACCAGCACGTTGGATGGCTTGATGTCCCGGTGCAGCACCAGTTGCCGGTGCGCGTAGGCCACCGCATCGCAGAGCTGCAGGAACAGGTGCAACGTGTGGTTGAGGTCGGCGCGTGCCAGGTGCTGGTCGATGGGCGCGCCTTCGACGTACTCCATCACCAGGTAGGGCTGGCCGTTGCGGTCTTCGCCACCATCGATCAGGTGCGCGATGTTCGGGTGCTGCAAGCGTGACAGCAACTGTCGCTCGGTCAGGAAGCGCGATCGCGACTCCTCGGACAGATGGCCCTGCACCCGTTTGAGCGCGGCGGTCTGTTCGAAATGACCGTCCGCGCGTTCGGCCAGGTAGACCTCGCCCATGCCACCGACGCCCAGGCGGCGCAGAATCCGCCAGGCGCCGATGCGCTCGCCGCCCGAGCCGCCACTGGCGGGCGTGGCGATGGTGGTCTCGTTCATGGACGTCCCCGGCCGGTTGTGGCACCGAGTCTAGCAGGGTCGCAACGACTCCCGCAGTGCGGCGATTCGTACGCTGCAGCGCCTACAGCGCGTCCTCGTCCACCTCGCCGGTGCGGATGCGGATCACCCGGTGCAGGTCACTGATGAAGATCTTGCCGTCACCGATCTTGCCGGTGGCCGCTGCCTGCATGATTGCCTCCACCGCGCGTTCGATCTGGTCGTCGGCGATGGCGATCTCCAGCTTCAGCTTGGGCAGGAAGTCCACCACGTACTCCGCGCCGCGATAGAGCTCGGTGTGGC
>JAGRJX010000260.1 GCA_020442545.1 Lysobacterales bacterium | reverse complement strand
CGGTGTGGCCCTTCTGGCGACCGAAGCCTTTGACCTCGGTGACGGTGATGCCGGTAACGCCGACCTCGGAAAGCGCCTCGCGCACATCGTCGAGCTTGAACGGCTTGATGATAGCGGTCACCATTTTCATGCGGCGGCTCCTGTCGGTGTGGCGCACGGCGGGTGGATGCAGATCGGAAAAGTCCTACCGCATTTTACCGATGACGCCGACTGCGCGCGCCGGTGCCAGCAGCGACACTGTTGATACCTGGCCGCAACGCCGGCAGCAGACCGCGCAAGGCCATCATCCGAGGGACCCGAAATGATCAACGTCAAGACCATCGATGACCTGGCCCAGCGCTTGAGCGCCATGGTACCGCCCGGAGCCAGCGCCGCGCGCGAGGAGCTCGTCGACAACTTCCGCGCCGCGCTGCGGTCGGGACTGAGTCGTCTGGACCTGGTCAGCCGTGACGAGTTCGACATCCAGCGCGCCGTGCTGCTGCGCACCCGCGAGAAGATCGACCTGCTGGAGCGCATGGTGGCCGATCTGGAAGGCCGCCTGGACGACATGGACGCCACGGCGAGCGACGACGCCAAACGCTGATCCGTAGCGCCTGTTGCCGTCCGCTGACAGGCACCCTTCGCGGTGCGGGTCTCTTCGCACAAGCCGCAACCATCAGGAATTGCCATGACTCTGGCGCTGGTCCATAGCCGCGCGCAGCTGGGCGTCGATGCGCCGGCGGTGCAGGTTGAAGTGCATCTCGCAGGCGGCCTGCCGGCCATGTCCATCGTCGGCCTGCCCGAAGCCAGCGTGCGCGAGAGCCGCGACCGTGTGCGTGCGGCGATCCAGTGTGCGCAACTGGATTTTCCTGCGCGGCGCGTCACCATCAATCTGGCGCCAGCGGATCTGCCCAAGGACGGCTCGCGCTACGACCTGCCCATCGCGCTGGGCATTCTGGCGGCCAGCGGACAGATTCCGGTCGCCGCGCTCAACGACTACGAATTCGTTGGCGAGCTGGCGCTGACCGGCGAACTGCGGCAGGTCAGCGGCGCGTTGCCGGCAGTGCTGGCAGCCGGGCGGCAGGCACGCGGCATGATCCTGCCCCGTCACAACGCCGGCGAAGCGGCTGTTGCCGGCGGCACCCGGACGCTGACCGCACGCACGCTGCTGGAGGTCTGTGCCTTCCTGCGCGGCGACCGGCAGCTGCCCGAGGCCGTCGACCATGCCGATCAGGTGCCGGTCGCGCCGGCCGCGACGGATGTTCCCGATCTTGCCGACGTGCGCGGCCAGCCGCAGGCGCGGCGTGCCTTGGAAATCGCCGCCGCCGGTTCGCATTCGCTGCTGATGATCGGCCCGCCCGGCAGCGGCAAGAGCATGCTGGCGCAGCGCCTGCCGGGCATCCTGCCGCCGCTGGACGATGTCGCCGCGCTGGAAGTCGCGGCGGTGGCTTCGATCAGCGGTCAGCCGCTGGATCTGTCGCGCTTTCATCGACCGCCGTTCCGCGCGCCGCACCACACCGCCAGCGGCGTGGCGCTGGTTGGTGGCGGATCGCATCCGCGCCCGGGCGAGATTTCGCTGGCGCACAACGGCGTACTGTTTCTGGACGAACTGCCCGAGTGGGACCGCCGCGTGCTGGAAGTGCTGCGCGAGCCGCTGGAGTCCGGCCACATCCTGATCTCGCGCGCGGCGCGGCAGGCCGAGTTTCCGGCGCGTTTCCAGCTGGTGGCGGCNNATGAACCCGTGTCCGTGTGGCTACGCCGGCGAAGCCGATGGCCGCTGCCGCTGCAGCGCGGAACAGATTGCGCGCTATCGTGGCCGCATCTCCGGGCCGCTGCTGGATCGCATTGACCTGCACGTCAACGTGCCGCGAGTCGATGCCGCCGAGCTCACGCGGGCGAACGCCGCCAATGGCGAATCCAGCGCGACAGTTGCCGAACGCGTCATCGCCGCGCGAACACGCCAGCAGCAGCGCCAGCCTCTCCCCAATGCGCGGCTCTCCCAATCCGACACGCAGCAACACTGTCGTCTGGGCGACAGCGAACAATCGCTGCTGGAACGCGCCATCGAACGCCTGCGCCTGTCCGCGCGAAGCACGCACCGCATCCTCCGTGTCGCGCGCACCATCGCCGATCTCGCCGCAGCCGAGCGCATCGACGCCGGTCACCTCGGCGAAGCCATCGGCTACCGGCAGCTGGATCGCGGGGTCCGATGACCGGCGACGTGGCGGCAGCCGAGCAAGCTCGGCTCTACGCCCCATCGGAATCTTGGGCGTCAGTCGGACGCATCGTCGCGCGTGATCGGCAATGGCGTTCGCGATGTCCGGCTCTCAACTCACAGCATGCGCAGCGTGCGACTGACTCCTGACTTCCTCACTGCTCCTGACTCAGCCGCAGTTCGGCCGCTTTCCGGCAGCGCGCGCCTGCTGGTAAATCGGCGTCATTTGCGGCAGCGCGGTCTGCAGGTCATGGATGCGCTGCCGGCTGTCGGGATGGGTGGACAGCAGCTTGGGTGAGCGGCCCTTGTCGGCGGTGGCGGTCTGCATGTTCTGCCACAGCGTCACCGCTGCTGCCGGATCAAAGCCGGCTTTGGCCATCAGTTCCTGTCCGACGCGATCCGCCTCGCTCTCGTGCTTGCGCGAATACGGCAGCAGCACGCCAACCTGCGCGCCCACACCCAGCGCCGCCATCATCAACTGTGTCCGCTGGGCTGAAGCATGGCGTCCGGCATAGGCTTCGATCAGGTTCATGCCGACCCCGGCCAGCTGCTGCTGCGAGATGCGCTCGCCGGCATGCCGGTACACCACATGACCGATCTCATGCCCGAGTACCGCCGCCAGCTGGTTCTGGTCGGTCGCCACCCGCAGCAGGCCGGTATTGATGCCGACCTTGCCGCCGGGCAGGGCGAAGGCATTCGGCTCGGCGATGGCAAAGGCCTGGGACTCCCACGGAAGCTTCTGCCACTCGGGAGCAAGCTCGGTGACCAGCGCGTTGACAATACATTGCGTGTAGACCGACTTGGCCGGCACCACGCTGGTCTTGTCGTTGGCCTTCATTTCGTTGAAGGCGGCCACGCCCATGGCGTTGAGCTGGTCATCGCCAACCAGCAATACCTGCCGCCGACCATCCGGCGTGGTGGCGCAGCCGGCGAGGACAAGGGCAAGGAATCCTGTCAGCCGCAGTCGATGCTTGCGCATGTCGGTACTCCGATTGAACTTCGGCCACGGTGATTCAGGCCGTGGTGGCTGTCAATCGGAAGGACCCTCGATCAACAAGACGTTGCGCCGTTGCCTGCGAATGCTCAGGGCTTGGCGACCACCAGCTTCAGCCGCGTGCGTTCGCCGCCGATGGTGAAGCGCACGGCATCCCAGTCGGGCTCGTCCTCGTGGACGTTGTTGGAGAACATGTAGCTCTCCTTGGGGTTGCCGAACATGCTGTGGTCGAACTCGCCGTTTTCGTTCTCGTCGGCCCAGACCACCACGGCGTAGTCGCCGGGAGCCAGTTCGTCAAAGTGGAACTCGGCGACGCCGGCATACACGCTGGCGCTCTCGGTCAGCCGCGGCTGGTCGGGGAAGCTGAAGCGGCTGGAATAGAGCATCAGGCCGGCGGCGGGGGCTTCACCGATGCCGGTGACCTCGATATCAAGGCCGGCAGCCGACAAGGGCATCGCGGCAGTGCCTGACGCTGCAAGCAGCAGGGTGGAAAGAATGCGGTTCATGTGGGGGCCATCGATTCCGGGAGGGAGTCGCCACGATCGCGGCGAGGGAGTCCGGACGGTGGCGTACTGATTGTTGCAGATTTGTTGCCGGTGTTTTGTGAATCCCGGTAAACCGGCACTCGGCACCGGAAATGGCGACTAAGGGATGACGACGCCGTGCAAAGGCCGGCGGCTGATTTATGATCGACGGCATTCCTGGCCAGGACGGTTTGCATGGAACAGCTGGACTTCAGCAACTGGCTGCTACTCGGCGGCGCGCTTCTGGTGCTGGTGGGCATTGCCTCCAGCCTGATCGCGACGCGCTTCGGCGCGCCATTGCTGCTGGTGTTCCTGCTGCTGGGCATGGCCCTTGGCGAGGACGGCTTCGGCATTACCTTCAGCAACTACCGGCTGACCTATTTTCTCGGCTCGCTGGCGCTGGCGGTAATCCTGTTTGATGGTGGACTTCGCACCCGCATGTCCAGCTTTCGCGGCGCACTGGCACCCGCCGGCGTGCTCGCAACCCTGGGCGTGCTGATCACCACGCTGCTGACCGGCTCGGCTGCGCACTACCTGCTCGGCATCAGCTGGCCGGCCGGCCTGTTGATCGGCGCCATCGTGGCGTCGACCGATGCCGCGGCCGTGTTTTTCCTGCTGCGTGCCGGTGGCCTGCACCTGCAGAAGCGCGTCGGCGCGACGCTGGAAATCGAATCCGGCAGCAATGATCCTTTTGCCGTGTTCCTCACCGTGCTGCTGGTGGCGTGGATTGCCAGCCACGGCGAGATGGGCGTGGGCGAGATGCTGGTTTCGCTGGGTCAGCAGATCGTTACCGGTGCGGTGTTGGGTGGCATCGGTGGTCGCGCGATTGCCGCTGCACTCAATCGTCTGGCGCTGCCGGCTGGCCTGCATCCGCTGCTGGCGGTATCGGGCGCGGTCGCCCTGTTCGGATTGACCGGTCTGCTCGGCGGCAGCGGCTTCCTTGCCGTGTACCTGGCCGGCCTTGTGGTCGGCAACCGGCCGGTGCGCGCCTTCGCCAACGTGCTCAGCGTGCAGGACGCCGCAACCTGGCTGGCGCAGCTGGTGATGTTCCTGGTGCTGGGCCTGCTGATCACGCCGTCCAGCCTGCTGTCGCTGCTGTGGCCGGCGCTGGGCGTGGCGGCGGTGCTGATGTTCGTGGCGCGACCGATCGCCGTGCTGCTTTGCCTGGCACCGTTCAGGTTCCGTCGTGGTGAGCTGGGCTTCGTGAGCTGGGTCGGTCTGCGCGGCGCGGTCGGCATCTTCCTCGCCTCGA
The DNA here is from genome assembly GCA_020442545.1 of Lysobacterales bacterium. GTDB lineage: Bacteria > Pseudomonadota > Gammaproteobacteria > Xanthomonadales > Xanthomonadaceae > JACKOX01. The sequence continues at coordinate 477 of JAGRJX010000260.1, read as the reverse complement.
TCCCGATGCTGGTCGGCCTGCCCGACGCCGAGACCTACTTCAACGTCGCCTTCGTGGTGGTGCTGGCCTCGCTGCTGGTGCAGGGCTGGAGCCTGACCGCCGCCGCCAACTTCTTCCGCGTGGCGCTGGAACGTCGGGATCCGCCGTCGCGACGCATCGAGCTCGACCTGCCTGGCCAGCTGGAATTCGAAATGGTCGGCTATCGCGTGGCCAGCGACAGTGCGGTTCTGCATGGCAGCCGTCCGCCGGGCTGGGCGCGACCGGCGCTGGTGGTGCGCCGTGAAACCGTGCTGACGCCCGAGCAGGCCGGCGCGCTGGAAGCCGAGGACTACGCCTACTTCCTCGCCCCGCCGGACCGGGTGGTGCGGCTGGACTGGCTGTTCGCCGAACCTGTCGAAGCGCGCGAGGCCGAGCGCGAGGTGTTTGGCGAATTCACCTTCGATGGCGACGTACCGCTGGGCGCGCTGGCCGAGTTCT
>JAGRJX010000036.1 GCA_020442545.1 Lysobacterales bacterium | reverse complement strand
ACGGCAGGAACAGCACGGCGCAGATGGCCGCCGGCGCCATCAGCAGCGCGGTGATGATGCGCTGCTTCACGCGATCTTCCCCGAGGTTGCGCTGTTGGCCGAAACCAACTGCTCGCTGGTCTTGCCGAAGCGACGCTCGCGGCTGGCGAAGTCATGCATCGCGCCATTCAGCGTCTCGCGGCTCAGGTCCGGCCACAAGGTGTCGGTGAACCACAGCTCGCAGTAGGCCAGCTGCCAGAGCAGGAAGTTGCTGATCCGCTGGTCGCCGCCGGTACGGATGAACAGGTCGGGAGGCGGCAGGTCAGCCAGTGACAGGCGTGAGGCCAGCGTTGCCTCGTCGATCGTGTCGGCCGTGATCCGCCCGGCCGACACATCTTCGGCAAGTTTTCGGCTGGCCTGGGTGATGTCCCAGCGACCGCCGTAATTGGCGGCAATGTTCAGCTGCAGGCGGGTGTTGCCTGCGGTGGTGGTTTCGGCGCGATCCATGCGCTGGCGTAGCGGCTTGGCGAAGGCGCTGCGCTCACCAACAAAGCGCAGGCGTACGCCGCGGCGATGCAGTTCGTCCACCTCGCGATCCAGTGCGCGCATGAACAACTGCATCAGCGCGCCGACCTCGTCGGCCGGGCGCTGCCAGTTCTCGCTGGAGAAGGCGAACAGGGTCAACGCCTCGATGCCATGGTCGAGGCAGTAGTCCACGCACAGGTTGACCGCCCGCGCGCCGGCGCGATGGCCGATGCTGCGTGGCCGATGCTGACGCTGCGCCCAGCGGCCATTGCCGTCCATGATCACCGCCAGGTGGCGGGGCACGACGCTCGGTCTGGCGGCTGGATTGTCCACAACGAATCCCGACATCGCGGGATTAGATTTCCATCAGCTCGGCTTCCTTGGCCTTCACCACCTCGTCGATATCCTTGACGTAGCGGTCGGTCAGCTGCTGGATGTCCTGTTCGGCGCGGCGCTCCTCGTCCTCGGTGATTTCCTTGTCCTTGAGGAGGTCCTTGACGTTCTGCATGGCGTCGCGGCGGATGTTGCGCACCGCGACCTTGCTGTTTTCACCCTCATGCGCGACCTGCTTGCCAAGGTCGCGGCGACGCTCCTCGGTCAGCGCCGGGATGTTGATGCGGATCACGGTGCCCGCCGTGGTCGGCGTGATGCCGAGGTCTGAGGCGAGAATCGCCTTCTCCACCGGACCGACCATGTTCTTTTCCCAGGGCGTGATGGTCAGCGTGCGGCCGTCGGTGGCCGCGACGCTGGCGACCTGGCTCAGCGGCATGTCCGAACCGTAGTACGACACCTTGATGTGATCGACCAGCGCGCTGCTGGCGCGACCGGTGCGCACGCGGACCAGTTCGTGGCGCAGTGCTTCCACGCTCTTGCCCATGCGGGTTTCCGCGTCCTTGAGGATGTCCTTGATCATGGCCTTGTCCGGTCTTTGTCCGTCACTGGCTGACGGCGGGAATGGATGACAGTCGGCCATTATAGGCGAAGCAGGGCGATCTGGCCGCCTGCAGCGCCCGTGCTGCCGTTGCCGGGCGGCGGGCCCGCGCCTAGGGCAACGCTGAACAAGTATCCACCACCGGCATGATGTCTCAATCGCTCGCCAGTCGTGTCGCAGTCCGATGACAATGCTCGCTGCCTTGGCAAGGACGGGGGCGCGGCTGGCGGGCGATTGAGGCATCACCCCGTCATT
>JAGRJX010000259.1:7528-11189 GCA_020442545.1 Lysobacterales bacterium | reverse complement strand
GGCTGGCTGCTGCTGCTGTGGCCGACCTGGTGGGGCCTGTGGCTTGCGGCCGACGGATTTCCGCCGCCAGCGGTGCTGGTCATCTTTACGCTGGGCGTGTGGTTGACCCGCTCGGCCGGCTGCGTGGTCAACGACTATGCCGACCGCTGGCTGGACGGTTCGGTCGAACGCACCAGGGAACGCCCGCTGGCGCGCGGCTCGGTGTCGGGTCGCGAAGCATTGATGGTGTTCGCGGTGCTGATGCTGATCGCCTTCGGTCTGGTGCTGCTGACGAACAGGCTCACCGCTTACCTGTCGCTGATCGCCGTGCTGCTGGCGTCGAGCTACCCGTTTCTGAAGCGCTACACCTACCTGCCGCAGGTCTATCTCGGCATCGCCTTCGGCTGGTCGATCCCGATGGCCTTCGCCGCCGTGCAGAACACGGTGCCGCCGATCGCCTGGCTGCTGTTCTGCGCCAACGTGCTGTGGTCCACCGCCTACGACACCTGGTACGCCATGGTCGATCGCGAGGACGACCTGCGCATGGGTGCGAAATCCACCGCGATCCTGTTCGGCGACATGGATCTCATCGCGCTGAGCGTACTGCAGGGCGGCTTCCTGCTGGCGCTGGTCTTGGTTGGCCAGCGCGCGGAACTGGGCATCGCCTACTACGCCGGACTCGCCATTGCCGCCGTGCTGGTTGCCTGGCAGTTCTGGATCGGCCGAAACCGCAGCCGCGACGCCTGCTTCCGCGCCTTCCTGCACAACAGTTGGGTCGGCGCCGTGGTGTTCGCCGGCATCGCCATCGACACGATGGTTGGATGAGTAAGACGGCAATGAGTCAATGCTGGCCGATCCGCCCGGGTTATTGGCTCCCAGCAGTGCTTGGGATCTTCCAACTTAACGCCGACACACTGAGTACGGAATCTAGTTTCAGCCGAAACTTGAGCCCGCCGTCGTACCCCCTCAAGGCATTTCGAAAATGTGTGGAAGGCTCAGTCACCCTGAGTATTGTCATCAACAACGAAGGCATTCCTCTCGGAATACATGTCCTGGAAGAAAATCCAGAAGGCTATGGCTTCGGAAGGTACGCGATTCGAGGTATGCAACGGCAGAAATTCAATTTCAGCGAGAACAAGCCGGGCATTCCTTTTGAGTTTCCTGTCACCTTCACGATCCTCGACAAGGCATCACACAGCGGCTGTAGCGCAAAGTAATGCGGTGGCGGCGAAACTTCGCCGCCACCGTTCGTTGATCAGGGCGACTCGAAACCGTCAGCGAAGATCACCACCGGCGCCACGGTTACCGTAGCCTCGGCGCTGTCATTGGCCGCATTCGGATCCTGCTGCGGCGCGCTGATGGCGACGCTGGCCGTGGCCGTGTACACCGTTCCCGGCGTGGCCCCTACCGGCACGTCGCCGCTGATGCTGTACATCGCACCGCTGTCACGATCCAGGCTGACCGAATGCGCCGGAAGGCCGGCACCACCAGCCGGACAGTTGGCACCGGCATCCGGTGTGCAGGTCCACTGCGGGTTGTCCAGCGCCGGCACGATGGTCACTGCCACGTCAGCAGACGGCGCATCGTTGATGGCGCTCAGGTTGTTGACCGTCACCTCGAAGTTCACCGTCTCACCCGCCAGAGCGAACACCGGGCTGGCAACGTTGCTGATCGCCAGGTCGGCATCGGTGTCGTCATTGTCCGTGATCGCGACGATAACGTTGGCAATGCTGACGCCGTTGAAGCCGCCACCGCTCGCGCTGTGGCTGATCACACCGTCATGCGGGCCTTCGGAAACCGCGTCATCCACCGCAGTCACGGTGATCGTCTTGGGCTCGCTCCAGTTGCCGGCGTTGAAGCTCAGCAGGGTCGGCGATACCTGAACCTGTCCATCGGTCATCACCGTGATGCTGACGGTGCCACTGGGCTCACTGCCGAGCACGATGCTGTAGCTGTCGCCTGCACCGCCCTCGACCGCCGTCGTGCTGCCATCACTCTCGGTGACGATCACACTGGGGTTGTCGTTGTCGACAATCGTCAGCGTGTGACTGGCGACTGCGCCCGGCACCACCACGGCTTCCTGCGCGGCACCACCCCCGGTCTCGGTTCCAAGATCGATGGTGATTGTCTCGTCACTCTCGACATCCATGTCGTCGACCAGGGTGACGGCAATGTTTTCCGCCATGCCATCGCTACCGATCACCACGTTGCCGCCGCCGAGGCTGTAGTCCACGCCACCGCCGGTGGCCGTGCTGGCACCCGCGTTCACGCTGTACGGAATGCTGATCGGCGCCGCCAGCGCCTGGCTTCCCGTTCCGCTGGTGTTGAAAGTCACCGCCACCGACAAGCCGGCGCTTCCATCGCCTTCGTCCGCGCTGCTGCTGGCGGCAACGAACGCGTACTCCGCACTGTCGTTGTCGCTGATCGCCACACCAACATCGGCCACCAACACGCCGTCGTAGCCACCACCACTGACGCTGTGGGCGATGCTTCCTGCGTGATCGCCTTCAACGGTCTGGTCATCGATGGCTGTCACCGTCACTGTCTGCGGGCTGGACCAACTGATGGTGGTGAAGTCGAGAGTGTTGGGGCTGACCTGCAGGCCGGGTCCCGCCATCAACGACACCGTGACCGTGCCGCTGGGTGCCAGTGACAACGAGACGTCGTAGCTGTCGGTAGCACCGCCTTCCGTGACCTCGGTGTCACCGTCACTTTCGACGATCACCACCGAATTCACCGGGCCACAGCCACCGGCACCGGTGTTGCAGGCACCCGTCGGGCGGCTGGCACTGAGCACATCGCCTTCGTTCACGGCGGCGGCGTTCACCGAATATTCGGTGAACAGCGCGCCGCTGGACGCAGCCTGCACGCCGACGGTTACGTCGCTGCCAAACGGTCCGCTGTCTGTGCCCAGCTCGATGTAGCGGTACTCGAAGTTCTCGCTGTCCTCATGGAAGACGATGGCGAAATTCAGGCTGAAGGCACCCGGGCTGCTGGAGTACGGCACGGCGCGCCATTCGACGATCCATTCACGGTTCGGCTCAGTGCCGACAAGCCGGGTGTAGATGCCGCCACCGCTGCCATCAGTGCGCAGATCGCGATACCAGGGGAACAGTGTCGGTGCCGACGCCGGGAACGGCTCGCTATAGTCGGCACCGCCCGGGTCGGGCAGGGTGGTGTTGGCATACTCGCGAGAGCCACCGCTGGCGGCGATCTGCAGGTTGCCGTTGCTGCTGACCTGCAGCGTGCTGCCGGCGGCAATCGGGTTGCCGTACAGCTCGAAGTCGAACCCGGCCGGCACCGTGAGGGCAGTAACGACATCGTCGCCCTGGCTGCCGGCAACCAGCGTCGCGGTGCCTGCAAGGCTGGCGCTGCCCGATTGCGTGAACACGTAGTTGTCGCTGGCCGCCTCACCAACCTGCAGCGTGAAGCTGGCCGCCAGCGGCGAGCCGCCGCCGCTCCAGGTGACATCGACATCGAAATCGATGTCGGAGAGACAGGCGAGGCCGGCATCGGTACTGACTTCAACCGGCGTCAGGCCGGTCTGGCTGGTGCCGCCGGCAATGTCGTTGAAAGACACCGTCGGCTGCGTGATGCTCACGCCCGGCGTGCTGGTGGACACCGTCGCGGAAACGCCCGTGGCCGCGTTGGCCCCGGCATTGTGCAGCGTCAGGTCGATCTG
>JAGRJX010000259.1:0-7420 GCA_020442545.1 Lysobacterales bacterium | reverse complement strand
CTGTCGGTGGCGTAGACACGAATGGTGTGATTGCCCAGCGTGGTGCTGCCGGTGGTCGAGATGCTGACCGTGCCATCCGGTGCGGCAGAGACGGTGCCGCCACCCGGCAGTGTCTGTGGCGTCACCAGCACCTCGGCGAAATTGCCGTCGGCATCGCCGGGCAGGCTGTCCGGACTGTTGTTCAGGCTGTCGCTCAGACCCAGAAGGCGGTCCGCGTAGCTGCCGATATCCGGATCGCGATTGCGCGCGACCTCGATGTTGACCGAAGCCGTCGCCACAGCACCGTCGAGATCGGTGACCGCAAGCTGCACGGGGTAGCGCTTGTTCCCGCTGGTCGGTGCCACCAGGGTGCAGGCGGCCTGCGCTTCCAGCGTGATGTTGCCGCCGCTGTTGCTGACGCTCACATCCAGTTCCGGCGGCGCACCGCTGACATCGATCAACAGGTCACCCGGCGCGTCCTCGGCATCGGACACCGTCGCCACCACGCCGCTGACCGCAGGCGCGCCCTGGCGAGTGGACAGCGAACCGTTGGCCGTGATCGTCGGTGCCGCATTGCTGCCGGTGATGCTGAAGTCGGCATCGGAGATGTCGAAGAACACGTTGCCAACGCCATCGATGCGCAGTCGGGCCTGGTCGGTGGCTGGCGTCCCTGCCGGGATGGTCACCGTGGCCGCACCGTCGTTGGCTTCGCTGGCCGCCAGTTCGATCGGCCAGGTTTGGCCGCCGTCCAGCGACAGCCGAATGCGCACGTTGGCGGTGTTGATCGAGCCGCCACTGGTGCCGGCCACGTCCCAGGTCACGCTCTGGCTGCTGCCCGCGGCCCAGCTCACCGCCGTGTTCGGCGCGGTGACCCGGAACGGTCCAGCCGTCGAAACGACGGTAATGGCGGTGCTCGCCTCATTGGTACCACCGCCGCCCGCGCGGTTGTCGCGGGCGGTAACGCGGAAGTTCATGGTGCGGTTGGTGGTCGGCAGGCGCTCACCGGTGAAGTAGTCCGGGCTGGCGGTGCCGGGCAGTGGCGCCGTGTTCGGCACGTTGTTCTGCCCGGCCAGGATGTAGCGCAGGCTGGGGAACATGCGTGATGACGACAACGTCGGCGTGAACGAACGGAACAGCGGGCGCGAGCCATCGTCGGTCAGCACACCGGCCGAGTTCGCTGCGCCCAGGTTGAACTGCTCCCACAGGTAGGTCAGCGTGTCGCCATCCGCATCGTTACCGGACGCGGTCAACTCGAACGGCGTATTGGCAGGAATGGTGAACCCGGCTGCCGTCGTCACGGTTGGCGGTGTGTTGCCGGTCGCCGTCAGGACGCCGCAGGTGCCGCCACTGCCGCTGGTGGTATGGGCGATGATCTCGTTCAGGCTGACGCGATGGAAGTAGTCCTCGCTGTTCGGCTGCAGATCGTCCGCGCCGCAGATGCCAGCATAGGCCTGGATGGTAATGCCGCTGCCGGGCTCGTAGGCGGTGCTGCCGTTGCGGTTGCCGCCGCTGCAGTTGCCGCCGGACCCGTTGAAGGTGTGGTTGCCACCGAACTGGTGGCCCATTTCGTGGGCAACGTAGTCCACGTCGAAAGCATCGCCGATGGGCGCGCCGGAACCGGTCAGGCCGCGCGCCTTGCTGCCGCTGCAGATCACACCCAAGCTGGCGACACCGCCACCGCCGGTACCGACCAGGTGGCCGACGTCATAGTTGGCGCTGCCAATGATTGAATTGATGGTGGTCTGGTTGGCACCCAGGTCACCCGACGTGTTGCTGTACGGGTCAGAACCGGCGTTGGTGAAGATGATCTCATCCTCATCCTCCACCAGCTCGAAACGCACGCTGACTTCACGCTCGTAGATGCCATTGACGCGGTTCACCGTGGTGACGATGCCCGACAGTCCGTCAAGCACGCTGCCGCCGTGGAACACCGTGTATTCACCCGTTGCCGCCATCGCCAGACGGTAGGTGCGCAGGTTCTCGCCCGAAGCGAGCTTGGCCTCGACACCCTGCTTCGCCGGGTCCGCCACTTCCTTTGGCGATACCGAACTGCCATCGACTTCGCAGTGCATCTGCTTGCCGCTGTCATAGTCGTTCTTGCGGTAGGCGATGTAATTCTGCGTGTCACCCGGCTGGTACGGGTCGACGTAGCTGGTGCCCTGCCAGGAAATGATCTGCGCGTGGAAGCCTTTCGGCGTCAGGTCGAGGCGGGCGGTAGCGGAAGGATCATCGATGCCCTGCGCCACCCAGGTACGGATTTCCGGATAGCGCTTGGCCAGCACAGGCGGAAGGATCGACGACTCCACCAACCGGAAACGGCCAAAACTGCCGTCCGCCAGCGGCAGGTCGATCATGCTGTTGCTGTCGGCCACACGCGTGACCAACTCTGAAGGCACACCGGCCATCAGCTTGTCCAACGCCACGCGGTTCAGGGAAACGGTCTGGTAACGCTGCGGAACGATCTGCCGTGGCTCTGCCGTGCGCTGAACGCTGCCTTCCGGAACCACGGACCAGAGTCCGTCGTCCGAGCTGTTCGCAGACCATGCTGCCGTCTGCACAAGCGCCGACGAAAGCAGCGCGGCGACAACGACGAAACGGCGCCCCGAGCGCCCCACCAATCCCTTCATTGCTTGAATCCCCGAGTGAACCTTTCCGAACAGCCGCGCAACATGCGGGCACCGGGCGGGATTTGCAATTATCCGACGAGCGGTTGGTTTTCGTGGATGCCGGGGGCTGGCAGCCAGGCTTGTCGCTGCCCCGCGCCCGCTTGCCGCGTTCCCGATGTGCGCGCACGCACTCAGTTCAGGATGCAGGCGTGTCCATCGAGCTGCGTCAGGCGCTGCAGGTTCATGCTGCCATCGCCGTAACCGGCGTAGTCCGCATCCCAGTTGATCTGCGCCTGGTTAGCACTGTTCACCGTGAAGCGCAGCACGCCCCACGGCTCCTGCACCTTGTCGGCCGGGTCGTAGTCCGGTGGGAAATCCGCGCCGTGGGTGATGGCCATGGCCAGATCGGCATGATCACCGTCCACCGGACCGCTGCCCAGCAGCCACCGCGGCTCGCCGTTGAGGTAGTGGAACCAGATGGCGATGGCCGTCTTCGTGTCACCACTGTCGATCACCTGCAGCTGCAAGCCGTGACCGCTCTGCTGCGGGTCATACCAGCTGCCGCTGTGGCAGCCGCTGAGCTGATCGGCTTCGTTTGAATTGGAAATGCTGCTGAGGCGCACAAAGTCCGCTTCGCCACTGCCCAAGCCGTCAACTTCGCTGGTCCAGCTTGCTTGGCCGTGGTCGACGTCGCTCATCACGATGTCCAGCGTGCCGAAGGGCTGTGTCGCAACCGAGGCAGGATCGAAAGCCGGCGGGAAGTCGCCACCGCTGAACAAGGTCATCGGAATGCTGGCGCCACCGTTCTCAATCGGCGCCGTACCCAGCATCCACAGCTGTTTGCCATCGCGGTAGGCGTACCAGGTGGCAACCAACAACGGGCCATCTTCCGTCTCCAGCTGCTCGAACAGCCAGCCGTGACCGCTATTGGCCGGGTCGTAGAAGGCGCCGCTGAGGTTGGGCGCAGTCGCGTGGACCAGGTAACCACCAGTGCCGTGTGCCCCTGCATCCAGCTGCCAGCGCCAAGGTGACCCGAACTGGGTCACGTCACCCCAGTCTTCGCCGAGGAACGCCACCCACTCACCATCCGGCGAAATGGCGACGTTATTTCTGAACCCATCGGCCCTCCTGCCGAAGCGGTCCGTATCCATCCGTTGCAGCAAGCCGCTTTGCCGTTCGAAGCGGTAGACATCATGTCGGACGTGGATTCCCCCATTGTTGGATTCACCCCGCGTTCCCAATGTCAGCGCGACATACCGGCCATCGCGAGACAGCGCCATTTCCAACAGATCACGGTAGCTGGCCAGCCGCGCGTTCCTGGTTATCCAGGTGAGCTCATTGCTACCGCGATCCAGCATGTAGGCGTCATCGGCGACATTGTGGTCGTCATCAACTTGAGGCTCGCCGGTGATGAAAGCGATGAAGCGGCCGTCCGAGGACATCTGCACGTGCTTGACGCCAACCTGCGGATCGGAAAGCGTTCCACCCGGAAACGCCGGAGATACCAGATCCTGGTCGCGGTCGTAGATCCGGAAGCGCGAGGCAGGAGATGCAACGTAGGGCTCAAATACGCCTGGAGCAAACAGAACAAAGCGTCCATCCGCAGATAGCGCGTAGACCTTGTAGCTGTCAGAAACTCTTTGATCGTCTTTTGTATCGACGCGCATCACGGTGTCTGACGCCATGTCGCGCAGATAGATTCCGCTGCCGACGTCCAGAGCCCCGCCATCGATCAGGTCAGCCTTGGACCGGAAAGCGACCCATCGCCCGTCATCCGAGACAAATGGATCGTCGCTAGCCTCGACACCCGCCTGGCCGTCTGCCTGCTGACTCACCAGTCGTGTCGTACCGGTCTCGCGATCACGTAGGAATACATCCGCCATGTTGTTGATGTCGCCATCAACGAGATCGGAAGCCTGTGACGCAAAGACGAGATAGTGATCGCTATCGCTGATTCGCGCGGGCGTGGAGGGGTGCAGGGCCTTCGGCTCGGAAATGGCTTCGGTTAGGCTCGACTTCCGATCAATCACGAAAGTGTCCGACGTAGAGTCTTGGCCGCCAGCAACAAGGTTGTCAGCCCAGGACCGGATGATCAGCGTTTCAGCGCCACGCGACATGCTGGTCTGGAAGTCAGCGGGGAATACGGCGTCATTCGCCACTCCCGGGAAGCTCATCCCCTGATCGGCGATGCTGACCGTTTCGCTGATCCCGTCTCCCAGCGACATCAGTCCGACCTGAGACTCCCCCTCGAAATCGCCATCTGCTGCGGCCCCATCGTGCGCGTAGGTGAATGCCAGCGTCTGACCGTCGCCACTCAATCCAATTGCGCGATTAACCAGAACCGGATCGTCGACACCACTAAAAATTGGGGCTGACAACTGATTGACTCCTTCGCCGTCAACCCACAGGAAGGCGTCACCGACGACTTCTCGGTCGGTGGAAGTGAAAACGGCAAGGCTCCCATCCGAGGACAGGGATAGGCGTGTGAGGTACCCGAGGTAGTCACCCAGACTGTACTGGCTGATGTTCCTCGTCACGTGGGCGTTCAAGTCCACCAGACAGGCTTCCAGGTTTGCCCGGGAGGGTGCCTGTCCGGAGGCGTCATAAGAAAAAAAGAGCACGCGTGACCCATCGGAAGAGATGGAAGGCATCCAACTCGCGAATGCACAGTTGGCGCCCGATCCTTCGACATCAATCCACTCGACCTCTCCGGTCTCGAGGTCTGCCCGGAACAGGTTTCCGGCCTCGCCCTGGTCACCGTCATTGATAACCGAAACGGGGCCGTGAGCCGTGAAGGCCAGGTAGTGGCCGTTGCCGGAGAGTGATGGACAGTTGGCAACGGGCCTGACGGCACCGTCCTCCCTGGGTCTGCTGACCAGTGCAGTCGTCTGTGCGGTCAGGTCTCGCAAATAGACACCCGAATGACGGTCTTCCCACGTCGTGCTGATCAAATTCCTTGCGTCGGAGGCGAACGCAACGCGCAGGCCGTCATCGGAGAGACTGGGGGCGCGTGAATCAGCATCGGGCTCTCCACCAGACGACGAGACGCTGATACGGGTGGTGGTGCCCGCCTCACGGTCTCGCAAAAACACATCGTCAGCTTGGCCCTGATCAACGCTATCGAAGTTGGTGGCGGCGGAGACGAAGGCGACGTAGCGACCGTCAGCAGAGACGACCGGCGAACCACTCCGTTCGCTTCCTTGCTCGCCAGCCGAAGCCACACTGATCAGCTCGGTGCGACCCATCAATCGATCACGCAGGAATACGTCGACGACGCCATTGGTGTCGTTCGCCACAAGGTTGCTGGCGCCGGACTCGAACACCACATAGCGGCCATCCGCTGATACGACCCGTCTGCTGCAATCGGTATACGACCCAGACGTAAAGGAACCCGCGTTGGCGGCGCTCCCATAGGCCTCGGGATCACCAACTCCCAAGCCCTCCATGTAGTCCACTTGCGCAAAGGCGGATGCGGGCATCAGTACCGCAATTGAAAACGCCAGCGTGGTCAGCAATCCCGGTCGCGTGTCCCGTGCCATCAGGTCAGAGTCCTTTCTTGGTGATGAGGTCGGCGCCGAGCACCAAGAACGATGAAGCTAGCGGCTCAACAGCTTCGCCAGCCATGTCGCGAGCTTACCGTAGGGCGGGTCAAAAAAGCTCATGGCGTTGAGGCGCGGCTGGCGGACGATGGGCATGAGTTTGCTGAAGGTGTCGAAGCCGTACTGGCCGTGGTAGTGGCCCATGCCGCTGGCGCCGACGCCGCCGATGGGCAGGTCGTGCTGGCCGAACTGGATCAGCGTGTCGTTGACGCAGACGCTGCCGGCGATCACTGAATCCAGCGTGCGTTCGAGGCGCCGGCTGTTGCGGTCGAAGGGATAGAAGGCCAGCGGGCGGTCGCGCTCCTGGATGTAGGCGATGGCTTCCTCGATGTTCTCGTAGCTCTGCACCGGCAACACCGGGCCGAAGATTTCCGCCTGCATCACGGCGGCATCGTCTTCGGGTTCGAGGATCAGCGTGGGCGGGACGAGGTACAGGCCTTCGTGGCCTGCTTCGTCGATGTCGCCGTCAGGTGTGTGCTGGATAACGTCCAGGCCACGCATGCGGGCGTCGTCGATCAGGCCGTTGAGTCGCGCGGCCTCACGGTTGGAGATGATGCCGGTGACGTCCGGGTTGTCGCGCAGCGTCGGGTAGCGACGCGCCAGACTGGCCTTCCACGCGGTGACGAAATCGTCGCGGCGGTCGCGATGCACCAGCACGTAGTCGGGCGCGACGCAGGTCTGGCCGGCGTTGAGGCATTTGCCGGCAACGATGCGCTCGACGGCCTTTTCCAGCGGGTAGTCGGGTGCGATCAGCGCCGGCGACTTGCCGCCCAGTTCCAGCGTGATCGGTGTCAGGTTGGGCGCGGCAGCAGCAGCCACCTTGCGACCGATGGCGGTGGAGCCGGTAAACAGCAGGTGGTCGAAGGGCAGCGCGCAGAAGGCCGCGCCGATTTCCGGACCGCCCTCGATCACGCAGACCTGGTCGCTGGGGAATACTTCGGCCAGCATCTCGGCCAGCAGGCGCGAGCAGTTCGGCGAGCTTTCCGACGGCTTCAGCATCACGTGGTTGCCGGCGGCCAGCGCATTGGCCAACGGGATCAGCGCCAGGTTGATCGGGTAATTCCACGGCGACACCACGCCGATCACCCCCAAGGGCATCGGCCTCAGTTCGGCGCGCGCGGGCAGGAAACTGGTGTTGATCCGGCGCCGGCGCGTGCGCATCCAGCTACCGACATGGCGATGCGCGTAGTCGACTTCGTCGAGCACGGTCATCACATCCGCGATCAGTGTTTCGTG
>JAGRJX010000006.1 GCA_020442545.1 Lysobacterales bacterium | reverse complement strand
TGCCTCTTCCGCGACGGCTTCGAAGCCCCACCCTAGGACGCAGAGTGCCGCTCGCAGCCGCGCCGCCAGCACCACGCAGCGGCTAAACTGTGCGCCTTGTCCCGCGCAGGTTGCCCGCAATGACTGACTGGTCCCTCGACCACGCCCGCCGCATCTGGTCCATTCCGCACTGGTCGGAAGGCTATTACGACGTGGACGACAGCGGCCACATGGTGGCGCGGCCGCTGCGCGATGCCGGGCCGTCGATCCGCATCTCCGAAGCCATCGACCAGGCCGCCAGCCAGGGGCTGAAGCTGCCGGTGCTGCTGCGCTTCCCGGACATGCTGGGCGACCGCCTGAGCCGCCTGCAGGGCGCTTTCGCCAAGGCGATGGCCGACTGGGACTATTCCGGCGGCTACACGGCGGTGTATCCGATCAAGGTCAACCAGCATCAGGCCGTCGCCGGCGAGCTGGCAACCAAGGGCGGCGAGGCCTTTGGCCTTGAAGCCGGCAGCAAACCGGAGCTGATGGCGGTGATCGCGCTGGCACGCCCCGGCAGCGTGGTGGTCTGCAACGGCTACAAGGACCGCGAATACATCCGTCTGGCGCTGATCGCACGTCGGCTCGGCCTGCAGACCTTCATCGTCATCGAGAAGCCGTCCGAGCTGCCGCTGGTGATCGAGGAATCCGCCAAGCTCGGCGTGAAGCCCGGCCTCGGCGTGCGCATGCGGCTGGCCAGCCTCGGCGCCGGCAAGTGGCAGAACAGTGGTGGCGATTCGGCCAAGTTTGGTCTTTCGCCGCGGCAGCTGGTCGATCTGTTGGCACGCCTGCAAGCCGCGCAGTTGGCCGACACCTTGCAACTGCTGCATTTCCACATGGGCTCGCAGATTTCCAACGTGCGCGACATCGCCAACGGCATGCGTGAAGCCACTCGCTATTTGATCGAAGTCAGCCGCCTGGGGCATACGATCCGCTACATGGATGTCGGCGGCGGTCTTGGTGTGGATTACGAAGGCACCCGCTCGCGCAGCTTCTGTTCGATCAACTACGGGCTGGATCAATACGCCGGCAACATCGTGCAGCCGCTGGCCGAGGCTTGTGCCGAGCACGGTATCGCGCCGCCGCGCATCATCACCGAATGCGGCCGCGCGATGACCGCACACCACGCGGTGCTGATCGCCAACGTCTCCGAAGTGGAGCGTGCGCCGGAAGGTTCGGTGCCGGCGATTGCCGACGATGAACCAACGACGATTCGCCACCTGCGCGAGATTCACGACGAACTCGACGCACGGCCGCCGCTGGAGCTGTTCCACGAGGCCCAGCACTTCCAGGCCGAAGGCCAGACCGCCTATGCGCTGGGCCAGATCGACCTGCGCCAGCGCGCGCGCGTCGACGACCTGTTCTATGCCATCGCCCACGGCGTGCGCGCGCGTCTCACCGGCGAGGAGCGCAGCCATCGAGCGGTGCTGGATGAACTCGATCAACGCTTGGTCGACAAGTATTTCGTCAATTTCAGCGTGTTCGAATCGATGCCGGATGTGTGGGCGATCGATCAGATCTTTCCGATCGCGCCGATCGCGCGCCTCGACGAAGCGCCAACGCGACGCGGCGTGATCGCCGACCTGACCTGCGACTCCGATGGCCGCATCGACCAGTACGTCGACGACGGCGACCTCGACAGCGCCATGCGCCTGCACGCGCCGAAACCGGGCGAGAGCTACCGCATCGGCTTTTTCCTGGTCGGCGCCTACCAGGACACGCTGGGCGACATCCACAACCTGTTCGGCGACACCGACGCCGCCAACCTGCGTCTCGACGGCGACGGCTGGCGCATCGAGCGCTCGCGCCGCGGCGACACCTCCGACGTGATGCTCGACTACGTCGGCTACGATCTTTCCGCCCTGCGCACGGCCTACGGCGAGAAGATCGCAGCGGCCAATCTCGATGCCGGCACCGCCGAACAGTTCGGCGAGGCACTCGAAACCGGCCTGACCGGCTATACCTACCTGGCCGACGAGCCGCTGGGTGGTTGAGATTGCAAACTACCTTTCTGAAGCGTCATTCCCGCAACAGCGGGAATCCAGTGACTCTGCATCACGAGTGAGGAAGTTAGGCGACAGCTTCGCTATCTAGTCAGGAGGTCAGCAAAGCAACGATCATGCTTTTTCTCACAGCAAGCGTAGCGAGCGACTTACCCCTTGCTCCCTGACCGCTACAAGCCACTGGGTTCCCGCCTTCGCGGGAATGACGAACACCTGAATCATCCGGAGATCGCTGGAACATGCTGAAAGTTGGATTCATCGGCCTCGGCGCCATGGGCGCGCCGATGGCAGGCCATATTGCGGACAAAGGTTTGCTGTCGGTCGTCGGCAATCGCTCGGTTGAGAAGGCGACGCGTTTCGCCACCGAACATGGCGTGAGCACGGCAACATCGGCAGCCGACTTCGCCGACTGTGACGTGGTAGTGATGTGCGTGTCGCTGGACGACGATGTGCGAGAAAACGTCGAGGCGCTGGCCGGCGTGCTGAAGCCGGGCGCGGTGGTGGTCGATCATTCCACGGTGTCGGTGGACACCGCGCGCTGGGCGGAGCAGCGACTGGCCGAGGCTGGCATCGGTTTCCTCGACGCGCCGGTATCCGGCGGCGTGGAAGGCGCGCGCAACGGCAAGCTGTCGGCGATGGTCGGCGGCGATGCGGCGCACTTGGAGAACGCGCGTCCGGCGCTGGAAGCCTGCGCCGCACGCATCGCGCACATGGGCGGCAGCGGTGCCGGGCAGGCGACCAAGGCGGTCAACCAGGTGCTGGTGGCCGGCATCAACGAGGCGGTCTGCGAAGGGCTGGCATTGGGCGAAAAGCTCGGCCTGAAACCTGAGCTGCTGCTGCCAACACTGGGCGCTGGCGCCGCCGGCAACTGGTTCCTCGACAAGCGCGGTGCGACCATGCTGCGCGATGAGTTCACGCCCGGCTTCAAGTGCGCGCATATGCTGAAGGACCTGCGTATCGTTGCCGCCATGGCGAAGGTCGCGGGCGTTCGCCACACCGCCATCGACCAGGCGCTGGCCGACTATGCCGAGCTGACCGATCGTGGCGACGGCGATGCCGACACCTCGGCGCTGATCCGGCTCAAGCGCGAGCCGACAACCCGCTGACTCTGCCGCACAGCTACCGGAGCGCGCCATGACCGACATCACCCAGAACCTGCCGATGCTGGACCGCCTGCGTGCCCTGGATGAGGTCAGCGCGGCGAAACTGCTGGCAGGCCATGATCCCGCACAAATCGCCGAGTGGCTGGGACAGCTCCCGCACGGCCAGGCGGTGGAGATTCTGGAAGAGTTCGAGCGCCCACAGCGGCAGCGCATCGTCGACGCCGCACCGCCGGAGAAAGAGGTGCTGTGGCTGGTCAGCCACGACTTCCCCGAGGGCAGCGTTGGCCGAATGCTGGAATCCGCACCGGCGGTCTTCCTGCCGGAGATGAGCGTCGCCGATGTCATTGCCGCGCTGCGCGAAGTGGTGCAGCGGCGCACGGTGGTCTACGTGTTCGTCGTCGACAGCGAACGTCACCTGCTGGGCGTTGTCGCATTCCGTGAACTGGTGTTCGCCGCCGCCGACCAGCGCCTGGGCGACATCATGCTCGCCGACCCGTTCATGCTGGGACCCGAGCAGCCACTGGAAGAGGCGATGCGGGAGGTGGTGACGCGGCACTACCCGGTCTACCCGGTCTGTGACCAGCGTGGCCGCCTGATCGGCGAGGTCCGCGGGCAGACGCTGTTCCAGCAGCAGGCCTTCGAGATTTCTGCGCAGGCCGGCACCATGGTCGGCGTCGAGAAGGAGGAACGCCTCGCCACGCCGTGGACGCGCAGCTTCCGCTTCCGTCACCCGTGGCTGCAGATCAACCTGCTCAGCGTGTTCGTTTCCGCTGCGGTGGTCGGCCTGTTCCAGGACGTGATCGACCGCGTGGTCGTGCTGGCCATGTTCCTGCCGGTGATGGCGGGGCAAAGCGGCAATCTGGGCTCGCAGACCATGGCCGTCACCCTGCGCGGCATGACCCTGGGCGAGGTCGATGACCATACCAAACAGTGGCTGGTCTCCAAGGAAGCCTGGATGGGCCTGCTCAACGGGCTGATCACCGGCGCCGTTGCCGCCATCGCGATGTATTTCATCGCCCGCGAACAGATGCCGGACCAGGCGCTGACGCTGGCGTTGATCACGCTGTCGGCACTGGGCCTGAGCTGCGTGCTGTCCGGTGTCGCCGGCGTGCTGATTCCGCTGATCCTGAAGCGATTCGGCTTCGACCCCGCCACCGCCTCGACCATCTTCCTGACCACGCTCACCGACGTGTTCAGCATGGGCAGCTTCCTCGGCCTGGCGGCGTGGCTACTGGCCTGAGCCGATGGCGCGGGCATCCTCGGGCTCCGCTACCAGTCCCGCACAAAGCGCGGGGTCCAACGCCCACGGCTGACCCGCCGGGAATCGCTGCAGCGGTAGCGGGCTGTCATCAACACCGCGATGCAGCAGCACGCCAGAACTCGCATCCGACACGCCCAGCGCATGTAGCCAGTCCGGCAGTGACACCGTCTTGTCGGCCGTCGGTGCCCGCCACAGCACCAGGCGGGTTGAAGCCGTCGCCGTCAGTTCGGCTTGCAGTCCGGCTTCGCCCAGCAAACTCACTGGCGTATAGCGCCGCTGCGTCAATTCGCCGTCGCCACGGAAGCCAATGTCATACAGGCCGGGTCGTGTGGTTTCCACACGGCGGCTTTGCCGGGTGAAGCGGGAGGACTCCTCGGAGCTCCCGACCCAAACCGACAACGGCTGTTCGGGGTCCAGCGGAATGCTGGCCATCAACGGGTCCGGCTGCGAGCAGTCGAGCCGCGGCCGCGGCACCGACAGGGTACGCGCCTGCCCCAGCAGCAATGCCTGCAGCTCGCCGCGTTCACAGGGGCTGAGCACCGACAGGCCCGGAACGCCGACGTTCGCCTCGCACGGCCTCTGCACGTCATTGCTCATCGGACCGACGCCTTGCTCATGCCAGATGTTGACGTAACGGGTGACAAAATAGTCCGGGCGCGACGACGACTTCAGCAATGAGCGCCCCAGCGCGAACTGCTGGTTGCCGGTGACGCCAAGCAGACCCAGCAGTGTGGGGGCAATGTCGTAGGACGCGCCATGAGCGACGGCAGGTACCGGCAGGTTCTTGCCGATCACGATGAACGGCAGACGTTTGTCATCCACTACCGCGTCACCGAACAATCGCCGCATCTCCGGGCTGGGGAACACCTGATGGTCACCGGTGATCGCCAGCACGGTGTCATCATCCAGCCAGCCCTCGCTTTGCAGGCGGTCGACCCACTGTCCGATCAGCTGGTCACTGCAGTGCGCAGCGTTGAGGAAGCGCTCACTGCCGTCGCCGTACGGTTCGCACTCCTCGTAGAAAAAGCCGGGAACGTGGGTGCCGATGGTGAGCATGGTCAGGTTGAACGGCTTGCCGCTGTCGCGCAGCGCGGCAAGCTCCTTGAAGCTCTGCTCGAACAGGTCCACGTCGCTAAGGCCCCATGTCCCCTTGCGCTGATAGAGCTTCATCGCCATCCAGTCGCGGATGCCCATCACCTTGTCGTATCCATGCACCTGCATGAAGCGACCCTTGCCGGCAAAACTCTTGTCGGCTCCGCCGAGGTAGCTCTGCTGGTAACCCGCTGCGTGCAGCACGTCGCCCAGACACGGCATGTCTTCCACCAGGCCATCCGAGCCGGCCATGCTTTCGCTGTCCTTGTCGAACGGGAGCAGGCTGCCGCACTGTGAGTTGACCAGGCCTTCGATGGTGATGTAGCCGCTGGCATGCAGATGATCGATCCAGCCGTGATCGGCAATCATGCGTTTCAGATTCGGCATCAGGTCGGGGTGACGGTCATTCTCGATGAAGGCCAGGCCACCGGACTCGATGTACAGCAGGATCAGGTTGCGCGGCGGCTGTGCGCTGCGCGCGACCAGCGCCGATTTCGGCGTCAGACGCAGGTCGATCAGCGGGCTCTTCTGCCACTGACTGAGCCGCGCCGGCGGGATGTCGCTGGATAGCGGCGTAAACCAGCGCATCGTTGCTGCCGCCAGCTGCCATTCCGGCGTGACGCGCACGCCAACGGCCAGCGCGACAAGCGACAGCAGCAGCACCACCGGTACGGCCATTCGCTGCGGTCGGATCATCCAGCGTGGCAGCAGGACAAATGCGGCAATCACCAGTCCCAGCCCGGCGAACAGCAGCAGGAACAACCACGAATACTGCTGCCAGGCCACACGCACCGATTCCGCGGACAGGTGGATGAAGAATTCGTCAGTGAACGCGTTGCCGGAAAAATCAATGAGCCCGAAGTACAGCATCCGCACAAAGAAGGCGACGGTAAACAGCAGTGCCGGCAACAGCCAGAGCCGCCAGCGGCGTCCGGCCCGCCAGGCGAGCAGCATCAGCAGCCCGGCCAATCCCAGCGTACCCAGCGCCTGCAGCATCCGCTGCTCGGCTCCGCCAAAAAACGCCAGACCGCGGTCCGCGGGAAGCAGCAGGCACAGCCACACCGCAGCCCAGAAGATCCACCAGCCGGGTGCCGCGCGCGCACCGGTTGCCGGCTTGGGAACATTCATTGTCATTCAGACGTCACGAGCAGGAAGGGCACGGCCAGGGTCGGCATCCGGGCGGCCGCAGATTGTCGACGCATCCCGCAGGCAGCGCAAATAGCCGACATTTGCGATGGCGCAAGCGCGCGGCGGATTGCGTTCGGCACCGATGCCGCGCGTGTCGATTCCGTTTGGGCCAGGACCGGCATGCAGCGCCATGCCCGGCATTCTTGTGTGCAGTGCAGCGTGACTTTCGCTGGCAAGCGGCTAGTCTTGCCCGGGTGCCCGGTTCGCCGAATGGCGCCAGCACATGTGGGGAGGGAGAAAAAGCCCGCGTCGAGCAATCGAGGCGGGCTTTTTCTTGTTTGCACGAATGTGGCAAGAGCGGGCCTGATAACGCGCTACGATCGCCTCCTGTTTCCCCACCATTCGCTTTGGCCACCGTTCGCGGGGCTCGTGCCCGGAGTTCATCGATGATGCTTTCACCGTCCACTCAGTTCCACCGCTGCGCGCTGGCCCTGGTGGTGGGATCGGCCGTCTTGGCCTGCCTCCTGCCAGTCGGCGTGCGTGCCGCAACGATCACTGCCAACGGCGATGGTGCGGGCCAATGCAGCATTGGCGACGCCATCCGGGCAGCCAACAGCAATTCGGCCAGCGGCGGCTGCAGCGCAGGCAGTGCTGGTGGTTCGGATCGCATCGTGCTGGCCTACAACCCGCCCTCACTCGATGCGGAGCTGGTGATAACCAGCAACCTTGAGCTCAGCGGTGATGTGCCGGGCCGCATTCTGAGTGGCGGCGGCCTCAAGCGAATCATCCGCGTGGGCGAGGCAGGCAGTGCGCCGACCGTGTTGATCAGCGACCTGCTATTGCAGAGCGGCAACGCCACCGGCGCCGACGGCAGCAACGGCGGCGGCGGCGGTGCGGGACTGGGCGGCGCGCTGTTCGTCTATGACGGCGATGTCACCGTGAACAATGTGGCGTTTACCAGCAATCAGGCGGTGGGTGGCTGGGGTTCTGCCAACGGTGCTTTCAAAACTGGCGGCGGTGGCGGCGGCGGTATGGGCGGCGCTGGCGGCAAAGGTGCAACCAACAACAACGGCGATAGTGGAACAAGTGCCGATCTAGGCGGCGGCGGCGGCGGCGGAAGTGCGCCCCAGTCCGATACCGTGGGCGGCGACGGCGGCGGTGGCGCTGCGGGCGGCAGCAATTACGGAGCAGCATCGTTGCCGCAAAACGGCAGTTTCAGCGGCGGCGGCGGTGCCGGGGCAGGTGCAACCACCTCAGCGCTCGGTGAATGTTTCGGTAGCCCTGCTCAAAACGGCGCCAACGGTGGTTTTGGTGGCGGTGGCGGCGGTGGTGGCGGTGGTCGTTGTACCGCGGCGGCAACGCCGCTACCAGGTCTCGGTGGAGACGGCGGATTCGGGGGCGGCGGCGGTGCCGGCGGCAGCAACACCGACACCTACTTCACTGGCGGCAAGGGTGGTTTTGGCGCTGGTGGCGGGAATGCTGCCACGGGTGGCGACTTTGCCAGCGCAGGCAGCGCAGCTGGCGGCGGCGGCGGCGCAGGTATGGGTGGCGCTATCTTCGTTCGCGGTGGCATCCTCACGCTGATCAATAGCAGTTTCACAAACAACTTCGCGTACAAGGGCTGCCTGCCTGCTTTCGGTGCCGAAGACTGTACCGGCGGCAGCAACCTGGGCCAGGGGAAAGGCGGTGCCATTGCCGTGATCGATGACGCCACCAACACCAACGGCAACAACGGCGGCATGCCTTCGCCGCTTCCCGATGTGGTCGGCTGTGGTAATCAGCTCAGCACGGACAGCACTTTCAATGGTGCCGACAACGCTGCAGGCGTTGATTCCGACAATGGCGATACCAAAGGCATCAGCAAGACGCTACTGACGACTGCCTGCGCCCCTGCCAACGCCATCGATGACAACAAGACCGTCAATGAAGACAGCGGCACGAATACCATCAACGTGCTGGCAAATGATGTGCCCGACCAGTCCGACGGCAGCCTGTCAGTTATCCGCGTCGACGACGCTACGCATGGCACGACCAGTTTCACGCCCAGCGATGTCAGCTACACACCGGATGCAAACTACTGCGGCCCGGACAGCTTCGCCTACACGGTCAACGGCGACGACACGGCAACGGTTTCGGTTTCTGTTGCCTGCATCAACGACGCGCCGACGATCACCAACAGTCCGACGGCGACGACCACCGAAGGCGTCGCCTACGCCTACACGCCCACCGTCAGCGATCCGGACGGCCCAAATGTTGTTCGATCGGTGCTGGGTGCGGACAGCTGTGGCGGCAGCTTTGCCGGCAGCACATACCGATTCACCCAGCCCGGCCCGCAGCCGCCGCCCAGCTGCTTGCTGTCAATCCAGATCTGCGACGGCGGCTCGCCCAATCTCTGCGCCACGAAATCAGCCAGCATCACCATCATCGCCGTGGACAGCGGCGCGGCAATCGCCAACAACGACGGCCCGATCACCGTGGCCCGCAACAGCTCCGCCACAAACATCACCGTCCTGGCGAACGATACGCCCGATCCGGACGATGGCAGCCTGTCGCTGGTCAGCGTCGGCGCGGCCAGCCACGGCAGCGCCGCCAGGAACGGCAGTCTGGTGAGCTACACGCCGGCAGCGGGCTACTGTGGTGACGACAGTTTCACCTATGCGATCAATGGCGGCGACACGGCCGTGGTCAGTATCGACGTTTCCTGTACGCTGATCTTCGCCAACGGTTTCGAATAGCTGCTGGCCAGCGCTGTGACACAATCGCGGCATGTCCGAGCGCGAGCCGCCAGCCGCCATTGACACACTGATCGAGCGGCGCCTTGCCACGCTGAGGGAGCTCGGTTGCGCTGCGCCGGCGACGCTGGATAGCGGACAGCTTCGACGCTTGCTGCTGGTCAGCGACTACGCCTTCGAGCGTCTGCGCCGCGATCCGGCGACGATCAACTCCCTGGGCAAGACGCCGGCGGCACCGGGTATCGATGCACTGCTGTCGGCCGATGGCCTGGATGCCCTGCGCCGCTATCGCCACGCACTGAGCCTCGACATCCTCTGGCGTGAGGTCGGCAGCGCCACGCTGGAAGAGACGCTGGCTGCAAGCACGCGACAGGCGGAATGCTGCATCCAGCTGGCGCTGACCGCGGCGGAAAAGGCCATCGCCGAACGCCACGGCTGGCTGCGCAACGAAAAGGGCGAGCCGCGACGGCTGTGCGTATTCGCGCTGGGCAAGCTCGGCGGGGCCGAACTCAACTTCAGCTCCGATATCGATCTCGTGTTCGGCTACGCTGGCGGTGCCACCGGCAGCAGCGACGGCGCGCGTCCGCTGGATGCTGAAACCTGGTTCCTGCGCCTTGGTCAGCGGCTGATCCAGCTGCTCGGCGATGTCACGTCGGAGGGATTCGCCTTCCGCGTCGACATGCGCCTGCGACCGTTCGGCAAGGCCGGACGACTGGCGCTGAGCTTCAGCGCGATGGAGCAGTATTTCCAGCGCGAGGGCCGCGACTGGGAACGCTATGCCTGGATCAAGGCGCGGCCGGTGGCGGGCGACATCGCCGGCGGCGAAATCTTCCTCGATACGCTGCGGCCGTTCATCTATCGCCGCTACCTTGACTACACCGCCTTCGAGGGGCTGCGCGAGATGAAGGCGCTGATCGCCGCCGAGGTGAAGCGCCGCGACCTTGCCGATCACGTGAAGCTCGGTCCCGGCGGCATTCGCGAGATCGAGTTTGTGGTGCAGCTGCTGCAGCTGATCCGCGCCGGGCGCGAGCCGGAACTGCGCCAGCGCAGCCTGATGCCGGCGCTCGCGGCGCTTCGCCGACGACGTTATCTGGACGCGGACACTGCGCGGCAGTTGCTGGATGCCTACCGCTTCCTGCGTCGTCTGGAAAACCGGCTGCAAATGCTGCGCGACGAGCAGACCCACGAACTACCGGACGATGAGGCATCGCGATCGCGCCTGGCTGCAGGTCTCGGCTTCGATGGCTGGTCGGCGCTGATGGCGGCGCTGCAACGGCATCGACAGGCGGTGTCGGCCTGCTTTGACGATGTGTTTGATGCGCCGGCGCCGCTCAGCGAGCGCGCCGAGCAGATTGCCGCGTACTGGCGGCGCATCGAGGAAGCGGACGCTGCGTCGCTGCTGGCTGCCGCCGGCTTTCGCAACGCCGACACGCTGCATCAACGCTTGACCCAATTCGCGCGCGCGACCGATCGTGCCGGCCTTTCCGCGCGCGGGCGCGGCCGGCTCGACCGTGTCCTGCCCGACGTACTGGATCGCATCGCAAGATCCGTCGATCCCGCGACCAGCCTTGAGCGCGTGCTCGACCTGCTGCAGGCGGTATTGCGCCGATCCAGCTACCTTGCCCTGCTCGCCGAACAGCCGGACGCACTGATCCGCGTCGTTGATGTGATGGCCAGCAGCGCGCTGCTGGCGAAGCGCATTGCGGCGCATCCGCTACTGCTCGATGACCTGCTCGACCATCGCCACAACCGCGAAAACAACGATGACGATCTCCGCGTCGAACTGACCGCCGAACTGGAGCGCAGCCTCGGCAGCGCGCGTGGCGACGACATCGAATCGCAGCTGCTGGCCTTCAACGAATTCCAGCAGAGTGCCAGTTTCCGCTTCGGCATGGATCGCCTGTTTGATCGCCGCTCGCCGGCCGACTGCGCGCGCGGACTGGCGCTGATCGCCGAATTGATCGTGCGTCGCCTGCTGCCGCTGGCCGAAGCCGACGTGCGCCGACGCCACGGCAGCCTGCCTGGCAGCAGCAACACCGACAGCGGCCTGCTGTTGATCGCCTACGGCAGTTTCGGCGGCGCGGAGCTGGGCTTTGAATCCGACCTCGACCTGGTGTTCCTCTACGATGGCGTGCAAAGCAGTGAGACCAGCGACGGCGAGCGCCCGCTGGATGCGCCGAGCTGGTTCGTTCGCGTGACCCAGCGCGTGGTCAGCCTGCTCGGCACGCTGACGCCAGCCGGCAAACTCTACGATGTCGACCTGCGTCTCCGGCCCGATGGCGCCAAGGGCCTGCTGGTCTCCACGCTGCAAAGTTTCGCCGACTACCAGCGCAGCCGCGCCTGGACCTGGGAACACCAGGCACTGGTGCGGGCGCGCTGCATCGCCGGCAGCCGGCGCGTCGCCGAAGCCTTCGAGTGCATCCGCGCCGACATCCTCGGCGCACGGCGCGATCCCGACGAGCTACGCCGCGACATCGCCACGATGCGCCAGCGCATGCGCGGCGAGCTGGATCGCAGTCGGGATGATGCCATCGACCTGAAACACGGCCGCGGTGGCCTGGTTGACCTCGAATTCCTGCTGCAGGGCATCGTCCTGCGCGATGCTCACGCACATCCCGGCCTGCTCGAACATCGCAGCAGCCACGACCTGATCACCGCCTGCCGCGACGCCGGCAGCCTCAGCACCACCGATGCCAACACGCTATCGGATGCCCATCAACGCCTGCTCGCGCAAGCGCAGGCCTGTACCCTCGACGCACGTCCACGCGTGCAGCCAGCCGATGCCGAAACATCAGTTGCCACAGAGCAGGTACGGCGAATGGCTGGTGCATTCGATCTGTACGTTGAGGATCAGTAACCTTCGAAGCACTCAAGGTGGGCCGACGACAGCAGCAGTACCGCCAGAACCCGGGTCGGAAGCTCGAAAGTTCTGACCGCACGTCGGGCCGCTCGATCAGGACGCGCAACGCGGTATCGTCGAAGTGTTCCATACAAGCACTGTCCCGCAATGCTGGCATATCTGCATTTCGCGGGATTGTCAGGGCAACCCTGAACAAGTATCCCGGATACTTGTTCAGCGTTGCCTTAGTTGCCTTTTTTTCGGAGCATCCGGTTGCTGAATTGCAGACGCCTGCTCACCTCGGCAGCCAGTTCAGCGACATGCTGATGCAAGGTGCTCCGGCTGGCTGATTGCTCAGCAAGGTCGACGCCATCGCTGACGATGACTTTGGCATCCGGCAGCCACGTCAAGTTCTTGCGCGCGTGTAGCGCGGCGACCAGCGCAGAGAGCTTTCCGGTCTGCTCCGGCCACGGCGGACACAGCAGCGGTGCGCCGGTGGCGGCGGCTTCGGACAGCAGGTTGGCGGAGTCCGGCGTGGCGATGATGAGGTCGGCCCAGGCGAGGAAGCCGGGATAGGGGTTGGCGGCTGCGGCCGCATCACCCAGCCATAGCTCGCTGGTCAATCCACAGAGGCGTGACTGCACGGCGTCACGCAGCCAGTCGGGACTGCGTGGTGAGGTCGTGACCAGCAGGCTGCCACCGAGTCGTGCGTGCAGCGCGCTTACCGCGTCGGCAATCCTTTCGAACGACAGCTCATCCAGCGGCCAGGTCTTGGTCGGACCACCCAGCGCCAGCAGGATGCGCGGCGACGGCAGCGCGGCAAAGCGCGCGAAGCGCTGGCGCATTTCGGCCAGCCAGTCATCGTCGACGGGATTGAGTGAACCCAGCGTGGTGATGACATTGTCGCCGCTGAGACCGTCGTGCTCGGGCACGATCACAAGGTCGTAGTTCGACGGCGCGATGCGTGGGTCGAGGATCTGCACCACGCGACTGCCGGCACTGCGCAGCAGGCGCGTTGCCAGCGCTGCCTGGCGACCGCAGCCGATGGCGATATCCGGCGGTTTGCGCAGCTGCTGGCGGAAGGCGACATCGAAAGCCCAGGCAGACAGCGGCAGTCGATACGGCGACAGCCAGCGCCACGGCGCTGTCGGCGCGATGACCAGCGTCTCCGCAGCACCATTCGCCTGCTTCGCCACGGCGGCAGCCAGCGCTTCCGCCTGCCGTCGATTGCCGGCCGAGGCGTCGCAAACCGCGAGGATGCGTCGCTGTTCAGTCATCACGGCCAACAACGCGGGCACGCGGTTGACGGCGCGCGCGGCAGCAGGATTGGCGGCAGGGATCCGTCATCACGCCGGCAAAGCTGGCACACTGCAGGTTCCGTTGTCACCTTTGAGCTCTGGATCGCCACGATGATCAGCCTGCTGCCCGACGCCGACCGCGGCCGTACCCGGCTCGCCTGGCTGGACAGCGCGCACAGTTTTTCCTTCGGCGACTTCTACCGGAAGGATCACAACGGCTTCGGCGTGCTGCGGGTGCTCAACGAAGACCGGGTGCAGCCGGGCCGGGGCTTTCCCCCGCATGGCCACGCCAACATGGAAATCCTGAGCTGGGTGGTTGACGGTGAACTGCAGCACAAGGACAGCACCGGCAATGAAAGCCGCCTCCGTCGCGGCGGCCTGCAGGTGATGAGCGCCGGCGCCGGCATTCGCCACAGCGAGTGCAACGGTGACAGCAAACGGCCGCTGCATTTTCTGCAGATCTGGCTGCAGCCGGATCGCGTCAACGGCGCGCCGGGCTGGGCCGAACGACAGTTCGAGGACGATGACCTGCGCAACCGCCTGTGCCTGATGGTGTCACCGGATCCGGGTGACGACGTGCTGCATGTACGTCAGAACGTCCGCGTGCTGGCGTCACGACTCAATGAAACGCGACGCGTGGATTACGGCCTGTCGGATCGTCGGCGTGCCTGGCTGCAGCTGATCCGCGGCCGCCTGCGGGTCAACGACACGGTGGTGAATGCCGGCGACGGTGCCGCCATCGAACACGAGCGCGAACTGGAAATCCATTCGCTGCAAGGTGAGGCCGAATTCCTGCTGTTCGACATGCCGTAGACGGGCCCTGCGGCGGTCAGTGCCGGTTCGCGACTGCTAGAATGAGTGCCTTGGCGCACGCCGCCCGATAGCCGAAAACACACCCATGAGCACAGCCGATCACCAGCCCGCCAACGCCGAACGCCGCTACACGGTCCATCGCAAGGATCTGCCGCTGAGCTGCCCGACGCCGGAGATGAGTCTGTGGAACTCGCATCCGCGCGTCTATCTGCCGGTCGAGGCCAGCGGCGAGGCCGCTTGCCCGTACTGCGGCGCGGTGTTCATCCTGGCCGACTGAAGCAGGCCGCACGCGCGTCGTGTCCCGACCGCTGACCGTAGTGCAGCTGCTGCCGGCGCTGGCGTCCGGTGGCGTCGAGCGCAGCACGCTGGAGATCAATCGCGCGCTGGTCGACGCCGGCCATCGCAGCGTTGCCATTTCCGCCGGTGGACGGCTGGTTGATGTCCTGACCGCCGACGGCGGCACCCACGTGACGCTGGATATCGGGCGCAAGTCATTGGCGACGCCGTTCCGCATCCCGGCACTGCGCCGCGCGCTGCGGGAAATCCAACCCGATATCGTGCATGTGCGCTCGCGCCTGCCAGCCTGGCTGGCAAGGGCGGCGCTGAGTGGCTGGCCGGGTCAAGCGCCAAAGATCGTCAGCACCGTGCACGGCCTGAACTCGGTGAATCGGTACAGCGCAATCATGCTGCAGGCGCAGCGGGTGATCTGCGTTTCGGACTGCGTCATGCAATACCTGCTGCGGCACTATCCGCAGGCCGCGCGACGCGATCTGCGCGTGATTCCGCGCGGCTTCGATCCGGCGCAGTTCCCGCCGCGACCGGCAGACCCGGCCTGGCGAGCCGGGCTGGATGCCGAGTTCCCGATACTTGCCCATCGTCGACTGCTGCTGCTGCCCGCTCGCGGGACCCGATTGAAGGGCCACGATGTAGCACTGCGGCTATGCGCACGGCTCGCCGAAGCAGGCGACAACGTGGGCCTGCTGCTCGCCGGTGTCGACCAGCCATCGCGACAGACATATCTTGCTGAACTGAAGGCGCTGTCACGCCAGCTTGGTGTCAGCGATCGCGTCGTCTTCAGCGTCAGTCGAGATGACCTGCCGGCTTGCTACGCCGCCAGCGACCTCGTGCTGCAGCTCTCGACCAAACCGGAGGCCTTCGGCCGCACCGCACTGGAAGCACTCGCGATGCAGCGACCGGTGCTTGGCTTTGCCCATGGCGGCGTTGGCGACCTGCTGGCCGCGCTCTATCCGGCTGGAGCTGTTGCGGCTGGCGATGAACAGGCCTTGCTGGTGACGGCACGCAAACTGCTGCAGTCACCACCGCCGATGTCCACCTTCGACGGCTTTCGTGTCGCCGACATGCAGCACGCCACGCTGGCGCTGTACGAGGAACTGGGTGATGGCTGAGTCGATCAAGCGCCACTGGCAAGCCGCCGTTCTGCTGGCCGTGCTGGCGCTGCTGCCCGTGGGCAGGCTCGCCGAGCTACCCATCCTGATCGGCACCATCGCCGGCATGATCCTGCTGCTGCGCGGCCACATCGATCTGCGCCTGCCGCTGCCGCGCCTCGGCCTGCTGCTCTTTGCCGGCTACTGGCTGCCAGAGTTGCTGTCCGCACCCGATGCCATCAACGTCCGGCGCGCCTGGACCGAAGTCGCCGCCGACCTGCGCTTCCTGTTCTTTCTGCAGTTTGCGATGCACGCGCTGCGCGATGGCGATGCACGCTGGCGCGTCTCGGTCGGAAGCGCCGCGCTCTTGGCACTGTTCTGCCTTGACGGCCTGCTGCAGGCTGCCACCGGGCTCAGTTTCGGTGGCCCCAGCGACCCGCAGCGGCTGTCGGGCATATTCGGTGCCGGCAACCTGAAGCTGGGGCTGGTGCTGGGCGCATTGTCGCCCTTGCTGCTGATCCCGACGCAACGGCGATTCGGTCTGCGCGGGCTGCTGCTGGCCGGCGCTGCGCTGCTGGTCGTGGTGTTCCTGGCCGGCGCACGCGCGGGCTGGCTGATGCTGGCGCTGGCATTGCTGCTGGCGCTTTGGACTGGCCGGCCGGCCAAGCGTGCCGCCTTGCTTACCGTTGCAGCTGCCGGCCTGGCGCTGCTGGTCGCCGTGGCCGCCACGTGGCTGTCACCGCGCTTCGAGGCACGCATCGAACGCAGCGCCGCCGCGCTCAGCCTGGATCGTGACGGCCTCGACCACGCCCTGTCGGATCGCCTGCCCATCTGGGAAGCCGCCATCGACATGGGTGCGGATCACCCGGTCAACGGCGTCGGCGTGCGCGGTTTTCGCGAGGCCTATCCGATCTATGCGCCAAGCGGCGACAAGTGGGTATCGCAAGGCGATACGGCCCTGCACGCGCACCAGCTGCTGCTGGAAATCTGGGCCGAAACCGGCGCCATCGGCCTGCTCTGTTGGCTGATCGCCGTTGTTGCTGCGGCCCGCCACTGGCGACAGCTTCCACATGGGCAGCGAACACAAGCACTCGCGCCCACGCAGGCACTGATGGTGATGCTGTTCCCGCTCAACACCCACCTTGCCTTCTATTCGAGCTTCTGGGGCCTGCTGCTGTTCTGGCTGCTGGCGCTGTGGCTCGGCTTCCTGCAGCGGGACATAGCCGCATGAATACGTCGCTGAGTGTGGTCGTCACCACGCTGAACAATGCAGCGACGCTGGACGACTGTCTGGCCTCGGTTGCCGGTTGCGATGATCTGGTCGTGCTTGACTCCGGCAGCAGCGATGCCACCGAGAGCATCGCGCGCAAGCATGGCGCGCGGTTCGAACAGCGTGCCTTTGCCGGTTACGGACCACAGAAACAGGCCGCCATCGATCTGGCCGCCAGCGACTGGGTGCTGCTGCTCGACGCCGACGAACGCCTGGCTGACGGCAGCCTGTCGCGCATTCGCGATGCGATCGGCAAGGCGCAGGCGGCCGGCTTCCGCCTGCCGCGCCGCGAGTGGCTGTTCTGGCGCTGGCCGCATCCGCGTACGCGACCGAATTGGCAACTGCGTGTGTTTGATCGTCGTCGCGTGCGCATGAACAGCGTGCCGGTACACGCCGCACCATCGACCACTGACCGCGTGGAAAATCTGGATGCGCCGTTCCTGCACTTTGGCGAACCCGAGATCGCCACCCGCGTGGACAAGATCAACCGCTACAGCAGCGGCCTCCTCGCCAAACCCAAGCGCCTCCGATTTCCCGCGCTGCGGCTGCTGCTCTACCCGAGCTTCAGTTTCTGGCGCATGTATCTCGGCAAGCGCTATTTTCTCAACGGCTGGGCCGGCCTGATTGCTGCTCGCACGCAGAGCTACTATGCGTTCCTGAAGTACGCAAAGCGACTGGAAGCGACGCAGAAGTCTGATCGCGTGGACGACGATGGCCGCACCTGAACCACGCGCCCATTCCAGCTGGCCGCTGTGGCCGTTCTGTCCGCTGCTGTGGCTGCTGGCGCGACTGCCGCAGCCGCTGCTGCTGGGACTGGGCAACCTGCTGGCATGGCTGGTCTGGCCGTTTGCCGGACGCCGACGGCGGATCGCTGCTCGCAATATCGACCTGTGCTTTCCGGCGCTTTCTGCCGACCGGCAGCAGCGCCTGCTACGCGACAATTTCCGCGCCACCGTGACCGGCCTGCTGGAGATGATCCGCAGCTGGTTCGCGCCGTCGTGGCGACTGCGCGGACTGTTCGATGCGGAAGGTCTGGAACACATCGAAGCCGCTCGTGCCGAAGGCCGCGGCATACTGCTGTTGAGCGCCCACTTCACCACGGTGGAACTGGCCTGTCGGCTGCTCAACGAAGTCATCGACCCGCCGGCACGCATGCTGGTCCGTCGTCATGGCTGGGCACCGCTGGAGGCGCTGGTGGATCGCGGCCGACGCGCGCACGCCGTCAGCACGCTGGAGAAGAAGGACATCGGCGGCCTGCTGCGCGAACTCAAGACCGGCAACACCGTGCTCTACGGCGGCGACCAGGATTTCAGTTCACAGAACGTGTTCGTGCCCTTCTTTGGCATTCCAGCGTCGACGCTGGCGACCACGCCGCGTATCGCCGCGCGCGCGAATGCGGTGACGCTGCCACTGTGGTGCAAACGCAAGGCCGATGGCCGCTATCAGCTGACCGTTGGCCCACCGTGGCATGGCTATCCCAGTGGCGATAGTCTGGCTGATGCTGCGCGGTACATGGCTGAGCTGGAGGCTGCCGTTCGCGAAGCACCCGCACAATACCTGTGGGTGCACCGTCGCTTCAAGACGCGGCCGCCGGGCGAATCATCGCTCTACGAGGATCGCTAGCGCGGGACGTCACCCGCTGGCTGCCACGCCGTCGAGATACGACTCACCCAGCCTCTTCAGGCCTTCGAGGATGCTGACTTTCGGTCGATAGCCAAAGTCGCGGCGCGCCGCACTGATGTCGTAGAAATGTGTGGTCGACAACTGCTCGGCGAGGAAGCGCGTCATCGGTGGCTCGCCCTTCAGCGGCAGCAGATGCCAGGCTCTTTCCAGAGCCGCGCCGATCCAGTAGGCAGCCCGAAAGCCCAGCACCTTGTCCACCGTTGGTGCGCCGGCGGCCCGCAGCAGGCTGTTGATGATTTCGCTGGCCGACTTCGGCTCGCCGTTGGAGATGAAGTAGGCCTTGCCCGCACAGCCCGAACTCGGCGCCAATGCATCCAGCGCCAGCACATGGGCATCGGCGGCGTTGTCGATGTAGGTGGTGTCGATGCGATTGAGGCCATCGCCAACCAGCCGCAATCGACCGGATCTGGCGCGTTCGACCAGCCGTGGCAGCAACTGGTTGTCGCCCACGCCCCAGATCAATCGCGGACGCAGCGCCACCGTGGCCAGCGTCGCGTCGTTGGCCGCCAGCACGTCTTCCTCGGCGATGCGCTTGGTGGCCGGATACCAGGCCTTGAAGCCTTCGCCGTAGGGCACGTTTTGCTCATTGCCGCCGATGACCGGACGCGTGCTGCGGTGGGTAACGCTGGGCGACGAGGTGTAGACCAGCCTGCCGATGTCGTTCATGCGGCAGGCGGCGATCACGTTGGCCGTGCCGCGCACGTTGGGCTCGAAGTAATCACGAAAGCTG
The DNA here is from genome assembly GCA_020442545.1 of Lysobacterales bacterium. Taxonomy (GTDB): domain Bacteria; phylum Pseudomonadota; class Gammaproteobacteria; order Xanthomonadales; family Xanthomonadaceae; genus JACKOX01. The sequence continues at coordinate 1,538 of JAGRJX010000006.1, read as the reverse complement.
CCCCAGGCCCCGGCCTTGGCGCCGACATGGATGATGGCGTCCACTCCGCGACTGGCCTCGACCAGCGGCTCCAGCGCGGCAAGATCGGCCTGCACCTGCTCGACACCAATGGCATCCAGTTCATCGTAGCGGCTGCGGTTGAAGCTGATGACCTCGTCACCGCGTTCGCGCAGCTGGCGGCATATCGCCTGGCCCAAGAAACCGCCACCACCGGTAACCAATACTTTCATTCGCCATCTCCGTCAGGTTCGCGTTCTACTCCCTCCCTTGCGCTGCGAAGCAGCGGAGGGGAGGGTTGGGGAGGGGTTGCTCCACCTTCCAACTGCCGAAGAACCTCCGCCAGCACGTCATCGCTTCTGGCCAGAACATCGTGATTCCAGAACCGGACAACGCGATAGCCAGCTGCGACCAGCGCCATCGTACGTCGTTCGTCCGATGCTGCCTGCTCGACATGTTGGCCGCCATCCAGTTCGATGATCAGCTTTGCAGAAGGGCACAGGAAGTCAGCAATGAATCCCGCCAAGGGAACCTGACGACGAAACCGGTAGCCAGCCAACTGCTGCCTTCGCAGATATCGCCAAAGATGCTGTTCAGCATCGGTGGCGTTGTTGCGGAGTTCGCGTGCTCGATGTCGAAGTTGATCCAAGAGCTTACCCCTCCCCAACCCTCCCCTGCTTCGCAAGGGAGGGAGCAATTCCTGCAATCTGCGACTATGTCGTTACTCGTTCCAGTTGCTTTGCGGCCCAGCGGGCGAGCTGTTCGCGGCCGATCTTGGCATTGTGCCGGATATCCACGGGGAAGCCCGGGTGGCGCAGGAACCGCTGCACGGCACTGCAATGCGGATGACGCCCGGCCAACTCCCGAAGACCAGCTTCAATCACCGGCCACTTCGACGTGGAAACCCCGTCAATCAACTCGACGCAAATCACCGGCTCGGCATTGCCGAATTCACCGACGCCGACCAGCGCGGTGCGGCGCACTTCGGGATGCGTGTTGAACACCGGTTCGACCTGCTCGGCGTACAGCGGTCCACTCGCTGACTCGACGCGCTGCGACTTGCGGCCGCAGAACCAGAGGCGTCCCTGTTCGTCGAAATAGCCGATGTCGCCCATGCGATGGATGACGCGCACGCTGCCGTCAGCAAGCCGCTCCGGAATCTTGGCGATGGCAGTCGCGGCATCACGGTTGTAGTAGGCGTCGGTCGCCGTGGGGCCGGCCACGGTAATCTCGCCGACGGTTCCTGCAGCGGTGAGCAGCTCATCCGACCACGCACTGATCGGGCGATCATCGATGGCGATGATGCGCACTTCGTTCGGTGGCACCGGACGGCCCACGCAGGTGCCTGCGCCCGCATTCGTGGCGGCGCGGGTCTGCTGCAGTTCGCGACCTTCGATGACGGCTACAGGCAGGCATTCCGTCGCGCCGTAAGGCGTCCAGATCTCGCCATCCTCGGGCAGCAGTTCACGCATCGTTGCGACCACGTCGCTGGGCACCGGCGCGCCGGCGGACAACACGCGGCGCACGCCGGGCAACGGCTT
>JAGRJX010000035.1 GCA_020442545.1 Lysobacterales bacterium | reverse complement strand
GCAGTGGAAATCCGGTCGCATCGACGGTCTTGGAGCCAAGCTCGAATACGCCTTCGACAACAGCAGCTGGACCGACGCCTACCTGAGTCTGGACCGTGGCCACGGCCGCTGGCGGGTTGGCCAGTTCAAGCAGCCCTTCGGCATGGAAACGCTGACCAGCGACAAGGACTGGCTGTTCATGGAGTCGAAGGTCACGGATGCCTTTGCCGTGGATCGGCACCTGGGCATCGGCTACGACCTCCGGCGCGGCAACTGGCATGGCTACCTGTCGGCGTTCGGCCACAGCATTGGTGGCGAGCGCAGCGGCAGCGGTTTTGCCGCGCGGCTCAACTGGACGCCGTTCGGACAGGGCGTGACGCTGCTGCACCTGGGCATCGCCGGTGCGCGCGAGAACCCGCCGGGAGACCGCTTCCGGCTGCGCATGCGGCCGGAGGTGTCAGTGGGCGATCTGCGTTTTCTCGACAGCGGCAGTCTGGACGACATCGACCGCCTGCAGCGCGGCGCGCTGGAGCTGGCCTGGCGTCGTGGAGCGCTGCTGGTTCAGGGCGAACATCTGCGACTGCGCAGCAGCGGTGCATTCGATGGCGATCTGGCGGCCGAAGCCACCCAACTCAGTCTCGGCTGGCTGCTGACCGGCGAAGTCCGGCCGTACAAGGAAGGCGTCTTCGGCTCGCCGACACCGTCGAGGCAGCGCGGTGCCGTGGAGCTGGCGCTGCGCTGGAACCGCGCCCGGAGCGGCCGTAACGACATGTTCCAGCTGATGCGAAGCACCGGCCTTGGCGTCAACTGGTACCTGAGACAGCACGTCCGCCTGATGCTCGACGCCCATCGCGCCAGCACCAGCCGCTTCGGCGGCGACACGGACGCCGACGTGGTGCAGGCGCGCGTGCAGATTGCCTTCTGACGTTCTGCGCTGCCGCCCACCCCGCCCTGTCAGGTGGAAGCCGTTGCCCTGGCGGCTTCGTTTCATCGTGCCGATCTTGCGTCTTGCCGCAAACCGCCACTTTTGACGCTGATCCAGCTGAATTCCCCGCTCGTTTCGCGCTCCAATGGCTCCGACGCAAGCGGCAATGATGTCTTGCCAATGGCGACCCGCTGAACCAGTATCGGGTCGCGGCCAGAGGTCAGGCAGCTCGCAACAATCCGCCAGCCGGCGGCCACGCGGCAGGTCCGCAATCCAAACTCCGTGGGAGATCATCCATGTCGAACAAGACCAAACTCAGTAAATCGCTTTCCGTCGCCGTTGGTGCCGCCTTTGTCGGTGCGTTTACGATGGCGCCCGCCGCACAGGCCAGCAACTTCCAGATGAACGACCTCGACCAGGGCTATCAGCTGGTCGGTGACAACCACGACCACGGCGACAAGGCCAAGGAAGAAGGCAAGTGTGGCGAGGGCAAGTGTGGCGCCGACAAGAAGGCCGAGAAGGAAGGCAAGTGCGGCGAAGGCAAATGTGGTGAAGGCAAGTGCGGCGGCGACAAGGCCGAGCACGAAGGCAAGTGTGGTGAAGGCAAGTGCGGCGCCGAGAAGAAGGACAAGGAAGGCAGCTGCGGCGGCATGCGCTGATTGGCGTCACGACCCGTGCAGCGCCATCCACTCACTGATCGCACTGCCGGACTCGGCCTGCGGCGGGCCCAGCTGGGCCCGCTGCAGGACGCCGATCCGGGCCGCTTCGACTTCCTCGAATGCGCGCCGGAAAACTGGATCGGCGTGGGTGGCCGCTATGGTCGCCAGCTGGCCGAACTCAGCGAGCGCCATCCGCTGGTCTGTCACGGCCTGTCGCTGTCGCTGGGCAGCAGCGATCCGCTGGACGAACCCTTCCTGCAGCGCATCCGCCGCTTCCTCGACCAGCATCGCGTGCCGATCTACAGCGAACACCTGAGCTACTGCAGTGACGGCGGTCATCTCTACGACCTGATGCCGATCCCGTTCACCGAAGAAGCCGTTGAACACGTCAGCGCGCGTATCCGCCGCGTACAGGACGTGCTGGAACGGCGCATCGCGGTGGAGAACGTCAGCTACTACGCGGCACCGTTCCAGGCGATGCCCGAGATCGATTTCATCAACGCCGTGCTGGAGCGCGCCGACTGCGACCTCCTGCTCGACGTCAACAACATCTACGTCAACAGCATCAACCACCGCTACGACGCAGACGCATTCCTGCACGCCCTGCCCGCGCAGCGCGTGCGTTACATCCACATCGCCGGTCACTACGACGAGGCCGACGATCTCAAGGTCGATACCCACGGCGCGCCGGTGATTGCTCCGGTGTGGCGCCTGCTTGATCTGGCCTACGCGCACTGCGGCGTGAAGCCGACGCTGCTGGAGCGCGATTTCAACTTCCCGCCGATGGCCGAACTGTTCGACGAGGTCGCGCAGATTTGTTCGATCCAGTCCCGCCATGCAGACGCCATGGAGTCAGCAAATGTCCAGCGCGTCAGCGCCTGAGTGCGTGGACACTCTGCGTGGCCAGCAGGCGGTATTTGCCGACCACCTGCGCGATCCACAGCACAACGCAGCGCCGGAAGGCATCGAGGACCGCCGACTCGGCATCTATCGCGAGCTGTTCTTCAACAACATCGAAGGCCTGCTTGGCGCCAACTTTCCGGTGATCCGCAGCCTGCACGACGATGCCGACTGGGCAGTGCTGGCGCGCGACTTCTACCGCGAGCACCGCTGCCAGACACCGCTGTTCCCCGAAGTCGCCAAGGAGTTCCTGCGCTACCTCGAATGGCGACGTCAGCAGGATCGCGGTGATCCGGACTTCCTGCTGGAGCTGGCGCACTACGAATGGGTGGAACTGGCGCTGAGTCTGGACGACAGCGAAATCGACCACGATGCCATCAACGCCGACGGTGATCTGCTGGACGGTGTGCCGGTGATGTCGCCACAGGCCTGGCCGCTGGCCTATCGCCATGCGGTACATCGCATCGGGCGCGACGCGCAGCCGCAGGAAACGCCGGCTTCACCAACCTTCCTGCTGGTCGTGCGCGATGCCGGCGAGCAGGTGCGTTTCAAGGAAATCAACGGCGGCGTGTATCAACTGCTGCAGGCGCTGGCCGACAACGACGAGGCCAGCGGGCGCGAGTTGCTGTCGCGACTCGTACCGCCTGGCGCGGAAACGGAAGCCTTCATCGCTCAGGGCGCGGCCATGCTCCAGCAGCTCCGCGAACGCGACGTGATCCTCGGCACGCGACGCGACAACTGAATCTTTCAAGGAATCCCAATGCATCGTCTGATCGAACTGTGGCGCTCGCTGGTGGCACGTCTGGAAGGCCTTGGCCAATGGCTGGCACCGCTGTTCCTGAGGCTGCTGCTGTTCTGGGAGTTCTTCGAGTCCGGGCGCGAAAAGCTCAACGGCCAGAACTGGTTCGCCGACATCCAGGGCGACTTCCCGTTCCCGTTCAACGTGATCCCGGCCGGCATCAGCTGGATCATGGCGACCTGGGCCGAGCTGCTGTTCGCCTTCGCCCTGCTGCTGGGCCTTGGCACGCGCTTCGCCGCCTTCAGCCTGATGCTGGTCACCGCCGTCGCGGTCGCCGCCGTCCACCTGCCGATGGATTGGGGCACGCTGTCCGACCTCGCCAAGGGCTACGCCATCTCCAACAACGGCTTTGGCAACTACAAGCTCGGCCTGATCTTCGTGGTCATGCTGCTGCCGCTGCTGTTTCGTGGCGCCGGCAAGCTGAGCCTCGATACCGTGATGGCTTCGCGACTCGATCCGGGCGAGGTGAAGGCCTGGGCTGATCCGTACGCCTGGGGAATCGGCGCACTCATCTTCGGCCTGCCCTTCGCCCTGCTGATCCCGACTTTCGGCCTGTGGCTGATCGGTATCGGCGTGGTGATCCTGCTGGCAACGCGACTGCTGCAGCGCTGATCCGGCGTTGTAACAACACGCCATGACGGCAGACGCGATCAGCCGCAATGCTATCCTCGCGGCATGCCTGATATCGATACCAACATCGCCGACTTCGGCAGCGACACCGGCAGCGATCCAACCACCATCAGCCGCCGGTTTCGCGGTTTTCTGCCGGTGGTGGTTGATGTGGAAACCGGCGGTTTCAACCATGCCACCGACGCGCTCCTGGAGATCGCCGCGCAGCCCATCGTGATGGACAGCTGGGGCCGACTGAGCCCCGGCAAGCTGGCCAGCACGCATGTCGAACCGTTCGAGGGCGCGAATATCGAGCCGAAGGCGCTGGAAGTCACCGGCATCGTGGTCGATCACCCGTTCCGCAACGCGCTGCCGGAGCGCGAGGCGCTGAACTTCATCTTCCGCCATGTGCGGCAGTCACTCCGCGCCAGCGGTTGCCAGCGCGCCATCCTGGTCGGCCACAACGCCGCCTTCGACCTCAGCTTCCTCAACGCCGCCGTCGCGCGCACCGCGCACAAGCGCAACCCGTTCCACCCGTTCAGCACGCTGGACACGGTGACCCTGTCGGCACTGGCATTCGGACAGACCGTGCTGAGCCGCTCGGTGACCGCCGCCGGCATCGCCTGGGATGCCAGCGAAGCCCACTCCGCCGTCTATGACACCGAACGCACTGCCGAGCTGTTCTGCCACATCCATAATCAATGGCAGGAAGGCGGGCTCTACACCGGCTGAACTTGCCACCACCGACGCCGTGATTCCCGCGTATTGCGGGAGCCCAGTGACTTTGCTTTTTGGATCAAGAGCTTTCGTTCGCCTTCGGCGCCCGAGTTCATTTTCTTTGCTTGTCCAAAGAAAACGGAACCAAAAGAAATGACACCCCACGTCCGCGCCCGGCTTTGCCGGGTTCGTGAGGTGAAGCCGGTGTTTTCGACATCACATCCCTGTGCTGACGAAAACGCGCGTGCTTCCTGCACGCGCCCCTTACGGGCCTGATCGTCTCCACCTCACCGCTACCGAGGGGAACCAACAGCAAGAGCGTCGTAGTTCGCGGCCAAGAACAAGCGCCACAGTCGCCTTTGCAAACCACGCGCAAGAGCCAAAGCGACCCGAAAATGCGATCGTGACGGAAACTCAGCCTCTCTGCCGACGCGCCTCGAACAGGGCGATGCCGGCAGCAACCGAGACATTGAGACTTTCGATGTCGCCGGCCATCGGGA
>JAGRJX010000258.1 GCA_020442545.1 Lysobacterales bacterium | reverse complement strand
GCAGGCCGGCGCGGGTGTAGGTGTTATACGGCGTGTCGGTGCGCAGGTGGGTGCGGGTGATGTTGCCGTTGTAGGCATCGCCGATGCCGTAGATCACGGTGGGATCGGTCTGCAGCAGCATGCCGAGCTTCAGCCGACGAATGAACACGCCGGCGATCTGCGGCCGCTCACCGGCCATGCCGGTTTCCTTCTCGATGATCGAAGCCAGCGTCAGCGCTTCGTCGGGATTGGCCAACGGCAGGTCCGGGGCGCGTTTTGGCCATTCCTCCTTCAGCAGTTCCTGCATTGCCAGATAGCCACGCTTGAGCAGACGCAGGTCGTCGACACCCTTGGTGTAGTGATAGGTCTCAGGCAGGAAGCGACCTTCGGGGAAGACGCCTTCGGCATCAAGACGGCGCATCACTTCAGCGTCGTCCACGCCTTCCAGCGTCTGCACCACGGTTGGATCAGCGGCCAGCGCCGCGCGCAGCTGCCTGAAGGTCCATCCTTCGACGATGGTGAAGCGGTGCTGGATCACCTTGCCCGACGCCAGCTTGCGCAGCAGGCCGGCCGGCGTCAGGCCATGGCCGAGCGCGTATTCACCGACTTGCAGCCTGGTGGTGACACGCAGCTGGAACGCCAGGAACTGCCACTCCAGATCGTCTCCCTCGCGCAGACCAATCCCGCGGATCTTCTTCAGCACGTCGTCGAAACTGTCACCGGCGGCAACCACCAGCGTCGGCTCGGCATTGCCGGTGGCCAGCGGCGTGGCGAGGAAACGCTGGTAGTGCTGATAGATCTTCCAGCCGGCCGCCGCCGCGCCAATGACAATCAGCAACAGCAGCAGCTTGAACCACCGCCAGCGTGAGCGCGGCTTGTCCTTGCTTTGGGCGTTGTTCTTGCTCATTCGGCTCCAGTGCAGTCCTTTGCGGGCAGTGGCGGCAGCTCGCGCCAGAGTAATTCGCGAAGCGCGCTCAGCAAATCCGGACAGGGCAACGACTGCCCGTCCAGCGCGGTGACCGGCAGGATACCGCGCACGCTGTTGCAGACAAAAACCGCCTCGGCCGCGTCGAGGTCAGCATCCGACAATACCGTCTCACGACATGAGGCGACCTGTTCCAGCAGCCATTCGCGACAGATACCGGCCACGCCGCAGCGCTCGATGAGCGGCGTCAGCCACTCGCCGTTGCGCAGCAGGAATACATTGCCGGATACGCCAGACGCCAGGCGATCTTCCGTATCGAACAGCAGCCCTTCGTCGACGCCCGCCCGCTGGCATTCGCGGGCGGCCAGCACCTGCTCGATCCGGTTGAGATGCTTGAAACCGGCCAGCTGCGGCTGGGTTGCCAGTCGCGTACCACAGCGGATCGCCGTCACGGCTTCCTGATGTGACGGCGATGGGTACAGACTGAGGATTCGCGTTGGCCTTCCCTCGCCGGGACGATAGCCGCGTCCACTGCTGCCACGAGTCAGTACCAGCTTGAGGACACCGTCGACTGCGCCCTCACAGCAGTTCAACGCTTCGATATGCAGGCGCGTCGGATTCGGCATGTCGATGCCCAGCGCCTCGGCGCCGCGCGTCAGGCGCGCCAGGTGGCGATCCCACCACAGCGGTCGCTCGTTGATGACGCGGAAGGTCTCGAACAGGCCGTCGCCGTACGCGAGCCCACGGTCAGCGATGTCGATGGCATTGCTTTCCACGCCGTCCACCCAGGCCAGCAGCGGCGCATTGCGCGGGTCAAAGCTGTTCATGCGTTGGTGATCCCGAGGCCATGCAGCAGGCCGCGCGCCTTGGCCCGCGTTTCCGCCAGTTCGGCATCCGGATCGGAGTCGGCGACGATGCCGGCACCAGCGCGCAGATGCAGTGCCTCGCCGTCCCACACCAGGCTGCGGATCAGGATATTCAGGTCCATGTCGCCATCGTGATTGAGATAACCGATGGCACCGGTGTACGCGCCACGGCCGACGCCTTCCAGCTCGGCGATAATTTCCATGCAGCGGACCTTGGGGCAGCCGGTGATGGTGCCGCCGGGAAACAGCGCGCGGATCACGTCCACCGGCTCCACATCGTCGCGCAACTCGCCAGCTACCGTGGACTCGATGTGATGGACGTGGGCGTAGCTTTCCACCGCCATCAGCTCCTCAACCTTGACCGTGCCGGGCCGGCAGATGCGGCCGAGGTCGTTGCGTTCGAGGTCGATCAGCATGATGTGCTCGGCGCGCTCCTTCGGGTGCCCGACCAGCTCGGCGATACGGCCGGCGTCATCATCACCGGGCACGCGCGGACGGGTGCCGGCGATGGGTCGCGTCTCGACACGGCTGCCTCGTACCGCCACCAACCGCTCCGGCGATGAACTCAGCAGGTGGAAACCGGGGCCGCGCAGTGAGGCTGCAAACGGCGCGGGATTGGCGCCGGCGAGGCTGCGATAGAGCGCGGCGACATCCAATGCCTCGCCTTCCGGCAACTGGGGCCGCAGTCGCCAGCCGCGCGACAGGTTCACCTGGAAGGCATCACCGGCCGCCAGGTAGTCGAGCAGGCGGCGAACACCACCGGTGAAACGCGTGGGCTCGTCTTCCTCGATATCGAAGCCAGGCACCGACGGCGGCAAGGCCACCGGATCATTCGACCCTTCAAGCTGCTCCAAAACGATTTGCGCCAGCGACCGCGCTGCTTCGGTCAGTTCGTGGATCAGGACGCAATACTTTTCCCGTCGATCCAGCACGATGGCCGCCGGACAGCGCAACGCCAGTCCAGCTGGCGTGCCGTCGCCGTTGTCGGGCAGGCGCAGCTTCGGCTCGATCTCGGCGGCCAGCTCATAGCCGAGCAGCAGCAGCCAGCCGCCGCGGAAGACGGCCGGCAGGGCGGTAGCGAGCGATGCGCAAGGCTCACCATTCATCACTGTGGTCTCGCGGGTTTCGCGCCAGCACCGTGACAGCGCATCGAGAAAACTCGTTGTGGCCAGCGGATTGCCGGCGAGGTCGCACACCGGCCTGCCTGCCCCGCCCTGGAAGCCTTCGCCATTCCCGATCAGCAAGAGATCACGGCGCGCACGCGGCGTGCCGCTGGACTGGCTGGCCAGCAGCGCGGGAAAGCGCCGCGGATCGGCAGCATGCAGGGCAGCCAGACGCGCCGCCCAATCCGGACGATACGGCAGTTCGATCCTGCCGTAGCCGGAAACGATCGCCATCAGCGCGCGATCAGACGCGGCGGAACACCAGCGTGCCGTTGGTGCCACCAAAGCCGAAACCGTTGGACACCACCACGTCGAGCTGGGCCTCGCGCGCGGTGTGCGGCACATAGTCGAGATCGCAGCCTTCGCTCGGGTTGTCGAGGTTGATGGTCGGC
>JAGRJX010000257.1 GCA_020442545.1 Lysobacterales bacterium | reverse complement strand
CCGCGCTCGTAGGCGGCCAGCGAGTCGTCCAGCGACAGCTCGCCTTCCTCCATGCGCTGCACGAGGGTTTCCAGCGATTCCAGTGATTTCTCGAACTCGGCGACGGCGCTGGCGTTGTCGGCGGTGCTGCTGTCGGCGGCGTCGGTGGTTTTCTTGCGGGAAGTAGCCATGGCGTGAAGTCTGAAGCGGGCAGGTTCGGTGGTCAACGCGAGCGATGCGGCTCGCAGCGAAAGCGGATGCCGTGCGAGGCTTCAAGCTTCTGGAGCGACTCGCTGCGAAACAGGTCGGCCACGGCAAGCAGCTGCGGACCATCATCGGCATCAAGCCACAGCAGTGGCAGTCGCGAGCGTTCCCAGGGCGGAATGCCAGCTTCCTGCAGCAGCTTGTTCAGGTCCTGCGAGTGGGACTTGCCAATGAGCTGGATCCGTTCGCCACCTTCGCGCGGGGCCACGCGGAGCTGAAGTGTTGTCGAGGGCGGCGGATCGAAAGCCAGTTGCCAGCCATTCGGCCAGTTGAAAGGCCGTTGGCCATTCCAGCCGGTTGATGGCAGATCGTTGGCGGCGTCGTCAATCGGACACAGATAGAGCAGGTCGCGATAGCGCCGAAGCGACATGCCTGCCCACTGCAGCAGCGGTTCGGCACTTCTATCCACGTCAAGCAGATCATCGAGCTGCGCCATCACCCGTGCCGGCATTGACGGTGCTCCGCGCTCGGCGAGGAAACAGCGAATTGCCGCGCGCTGCTCAGCGTTTTCGAGACGCAACAGCGCTTGGACAGACAGCGTTTCGGGATCCAGGCCCTGGATCGTCGCAAGGTTTGCGCGGTCGAGACGGAGCAGACGCTCAGCGTCCTCTCGAAGCAGCGCGGCGCTCTGCCCCAGCGCGGCGTCCGCTGATGGCGACAGCTCACGCAGTAGTGGCATTACTTGCTGACGCAGGCGACTGCGGAGGTGTCGTGGGTCGCGGTTGGCCGGATCATGCACATGCTCGATGGCATGCCGTTCGCAGTAGGCATCGATGGCGCTGCGTGGCTGCTGCAGCCAGGGCCGCCACAGTCGACGACCGCTGCGTTCGCTCCATGGCTGCATCGCACCCAGTCCGGCGCTGCCGGAGCCGCGGAGCAGTCGCAGCAGCACGGTCTCGGCCTGATCGTCCCGGTGATGCGCAAGAACGATGATGTCGTCGGGCTGCGTATTGTCGAACAGCGCTGCGTAGCGGGCATCCCGAGCCGCTGCTTCGAGACCATCGCCAGTCTCTTTGACTTCGACCGCGATGCTGGTGAAAGCGACGCCAAGTTGCTCCGCGAAGTTGTGGCATTGCTGCTGCCAGCGGCCGGCATCAGCATGCAGGCCGTGATTGACGTGGATCGCATGCAGATCGAAGCCGCTGGCTTTGCGCAAAGTCGCAAGCACATGCAGCAACGCCGAAGAATCACCGCCGCCGCTGAAAGCCACCACCAGCGATGGCCGTTCGCCCAGTTTGGCGAACGAACTTCGCAGTGCTGCGATCAAGGTGTCAGTTTCTTCTCGACGGGCTTCCGAATTCACAGGTTTGCCTCCCGCAGTGCTGGCAAGCATGAGCGGAAAACGAAAACCTTGCCGTTATTCACTCGTGAAAGCACACGGCTTTTGCTGCCGCTTACAGCACGCGCAGCGTGCGACTGACTGCTCACTTCCTCACGGCCTGTTACTCGACCAGCGCCACCGGAATGGCGGGCTTTGGGCGCGTCCAGGTCGTGGTCGTCGGCTTCGGTTCGACCATGTCGATGCAGTCTACCGGGCAGGGTGCAACGCAAAGATCGCATCCGGTGCAGAGCTCGGGGATGACGACGTGCATCAGCTTGGGCGCGCCGATGATGGCATCCACCGGGCAGGCCTGGATGCATTTGGTGCAGCCGATGCAGCGCGACTCGTCGATCAGCGCGACGGTGTCCGGTGATTCCTCGCCGTTGTCGGCATTCAGCGGCTTGGGTTCGCGACCCAGCAGCTCGGCCAGCTGGCGGATACCGGCATCACCGCCCGGCGGACACT
>JAGRJX010000256.1 GCA_020442545.1 Lysobacterales bacterium | reverse complement strand
TGCCAGCAGGGAATCGATGCGGTTGCCGTCAGGCGCTGCACCGAGCAGGCGGATCGCGGTACGCAGGACCGGGAGCGGGTGCTCGCTGTCCACGGCCCTGGCTGCGGTGGACTTGCCCAGTTTGCCGCCTTCGGCATTGGTGAGGATCGGCAGGTGGGCGTAGTTGGGCGTTGCATGCCCCAGCGATCGTTGCAGCCAGATCTGGCGTGGTGTCTCTTCGAGCAGGTCGGCACCGCGAACGATTTCAGTGATGCCCTGTTCGGCGTCATCGACCACCACGGCGAGCTGGTAGGCAGAGTAGCCGTCGGTGCGTTTGAGCACGAAGTCGTCGCCGGCGCTCAGCGTGACCTGTTGCTGCCCCTGGATGGCGTCATCGTGGGTGATCGCCGTGTTGTTGACGCGCACGCGCCATGCCGGCTCCCGCGCGGGCAGGCTGGCCACGCAGCTTGCCGGGTGTCGGCCATCGAATGGCGCCAGGTCGTTGCGTGAGCAGGCGCAGGGATAGGCGATGCCGCGTTTGACCAGCGAGGCCAGCGCGGCCTCGTAGCGTTCGCTGCGCTGGCCTTGCCAGAGCGGCTCCGCGTCGGGCACCAGGCCGAATCGTTTCAGCGTTTCGAGCTGCTGGAGGCTCGCGCCGCGCACGGTGCGTGGCGGGTCGAGGTCCTCGATCCGCACCAGCCATTCGCCGCCAGCCTGTCGCGCGCGCAGCCAGCTGCCCAGCGCGACCAGCAGCGAGCCGAGATGCAGCGGCCCGGTAGGCGAGGGTGCAAAGCGCCCGCGGTAGGTTTCAGGCGACGGACGTTGCATCGTCTGCGGGGTTGTCATCGGGCTTGTGTTCACGTTCGGCATCGCGAAGGCGGATGCAAAGTGCCGTGGAGCCGGCCACGGCCGCCGGCAGGAGTGCGAAGTTCAGCACCGGCACCAACGCGAGACCCATGGCAGACAGGCCGAAGCTCAGGAACGCCCAGCGGTGACGCCCGCGAAACTGCCGCTGCGCCGAGAAATCGAAGCCCCAGTTGCCCATGGCGTTGCCGGAGAAGTCGGCAGCCAGCAGCCAGCCGGCCAGCAGCAGGCCCAGCGGGGCGGCGACGATACCGACTATCGGAATCAGGCCGAGCAGGAACACGCTGCCCAGTAGCAGCACGATCATGGCAATGCGCTTGGATTCCTGGCGGATGGTGAATCCTGCCTCGGCCCACAGGCTGCGACCGAGATCGTCTGGTGCCTTGCCGGTCAGCAGTTTTTCGACGCGGGCGGCGAGAACGCCATTGAACGGCGCCAGCAGCAGATTGGCGAGCAGGGTAAAGCCGTAGAAGCTGACCACCAGAAACAGCAGCACGAGGATCGGGTACAGCAGCCAGCGAACCCAGCCGTAGCTGTCGCCCAGCCAGCTGTCCATGGCAGCATCAAGGCCGTACATTCCCGCCGCAAAGCCCGCCGAAAACAGCAGGATGTTGCCGAACAGCGGCAGCAGCACGAAGCGGCGCAGACCAGGGCGCAGCAGCAGGCGGAAGCCCAGCAGCAGATGGGCCGGGCCGGAGATCGTGGGCAGACGGATGATGTTCATGTGTCCCGGGGCATTGTCACCAATTTCGGCAGGCCATGGCTTGAAAACGCGGCCATGAGACCACAGAAACAGCTTCGATGAAGCTGTCGACTGGCTGCAATGACGTGGCTGCCAACGATTCGTGACAGTCACGGCGGCGTGTCGGCGTGGTCTGTCTCGACCACACCTTCCTTCCCGGAGAATACGGATCCATGAAACGCGTCTTCCTGTTCCTGGCCACCAACCTGGCCGTGCTGGTACTGGTTGGCATCGTGCTCAACGTGCTGCAGGCTTTCGGCGTCAATCTGGGCAACAACGGCACGCTGATCGTGTTCGCTGCGGTATTCGGCATGGGCGGCAGCTTTGTGTCGCTGGCGTTATCGAAGTGGATCGCGAAGCGCAGCACCGGTGCGGTGGTGATCGAGCAACCGCGCAACGAGGCGGAAGCTTGGTTGCTGAACACGGTTCGCCGTCAGGCCGAGGCGGCCGGCATCGGGATGCCGGAAGTCGCCATCTATGACGCACCGGAACTGAACGCCTTTGCCACCGGCATGACCCGCAACAGTTCGCTGGTGGCCGTGTCGACTGGCCTGCTGCGCGGCATGCAGCGTGACGAGGTCGAAGCGGTGTTGGGGCATGAGGTCAGCCACGTGGCCAACGGCGACATGGTGACGATGGCGCTGCTGCAGGGCGTAATGAACACCTTCGTGATCTTCTTCGCGCGCGTGGTGGGCCGCATCGTCGATGCGTGGATCAGCGGCGATCGCGAGGGCGGCGTCAGTTTCGCCTACTACATCATCGTGTTCGTGCTGGACATCATGTTCGGCATCCTTGCGTCGATGATCGTGAATGCCTTCAGTCGCTGGCGCGAATTCCGCGCCGATGCCGGCGGCGCGAAGTTGGCCGGGCGCGGCAAGATGGTCGCCGCACTGCAGCGCCTTGGGCAGACCTATGGCGTGAGCACGCTGCCCAACGAGGCACGGGCGTTTGGCATTTCCGGATCGGTTGGCAGTGGCCTCAAGCGCCTGTTCATGACCCATCCGCCGCTGCAGGAGCGCATTGCGCGGCTTCGGCAGCAGTGAGGTGCTGAGGCGTGAGTCGCAGGCCGCGCCTGCTGTGAGAAGCAACCAAAACAACAGCGCAGAAAACTGACTTCTCCCGGACGGCGAAGCTGTCGAGTGACTTCCTCGCTGTCGTATCAGCGAAAAAGAGCACGCATGTGTGGGCTTTTTCCTGTCCTGACGTGTACCCGACGGTTGTTCTCGGTGATCAGCTCTGGCCGAACTCGTAGTTCATTTCCGGGCCGGCCGGCGCGAGGAAGTCACCTTCCACCAGATCGACGGCGCTGGTGAACAGCACGGTCATGCTGGCCGCGTCCTGAACGTAGTCGGCAATGGTGATCTTGCCGGCATCACGGGCCTGCTGTGACAACTCGCGGACTTTTTCCTGATTGTCCTGGCTCTTGCCCAGGTCCTGCATCAAGGACTTGTCGAGCTTCAGGTACTGCACGTCAATGTGTTGAAGCATCTGGATCGAGTTGAGACCAGATCCAAACTGTTCGATGCACAGCGCCACGTCATGCTTGCCGAGGGCCTCCTGGAACGACTTGGCGGCATTGAGATTGGTGACCACCTTGGATTCAGGAATGGAAAGTACCAGGCGATCACCGTTGATCCCAACCCGCTGCAGCTGACTGGCGATCAAAGCCGGCAGTTTGCCGTCGCTCAGGCTGTCCGGAGTGATCTTGACCAGCAGGCGGGTCGAGCGGCCCTGCTTGTTTTCGTCCTCAAGGCTGCTGATGGCGCGGCCGATCACCCAGCGGTCAATCCGCTCCATCAGGCCGTGTTCCTCTGCAATGGGCAGGAACGTCATCGGTGGAATCAGCTCGCCGCCCTCTGATCGCATGCGCAGGAGGCATTCGTAGCATGCCTGGCTTTCATCATGCAGGCTGATGATGGGCTGGAAGTGGAGGACGAACTCGTTGTTGTCCAGTGCCTGCTTGATTTTCTCGACCCATTGGAGGATGCGCTCTTCCTCGGCGCGGTCACGGGCAGCCGGATCGAAGATCTCGATATGGTTTCCCGACTGCGCGATTGCGGATTGCAGGCATTGACCGGCCTTCGCCAGTACCTGCTGGGTGCTGGCAATCTTCTCGCCGATCTGCACGCCGCCGATACTGACTGTCAGGTTCAGCGAGTGCTTTTCCATTTCGAGCACGCTGTCCTGGAACCCCCCCCGGATCGTTTCTGCAACGGCATGGGTGTGCTTGTGGTCGCCGTGGCAGAGCACGGCGAAGCCGTGATCGCTGAAGCGCGCACAGACTTCGTTGTCCGAAAGCAGCTTCTGCAGCCTTCCGCCGGCCTCTCGCAGCAGCGCGTCGGCCTGGCCAAGTCCGATGCTGTTGAGCAGGCCGGCATAGCCGTCGATGTCGACCAGCAGGATGCCCTGCTTGCCGCTTCCCTTGGCAGCCTCCGAGACGGCTTCGTCGAGCTGGCTCATGAAATGTGACCGGTTGAACAGGCCAGTCACCTGGTCGCGCGAGCGCAGCGAATCAAGCTCGGCTGCCATTTCCGCGTCGATCAACTGCTGCCGGAAGACGATCTGCTGGCAGGGTTCGCCCTCGTAGGTGGCCTGCGCGAACTCCATCACGGCGTCAAACGTCGTGCCGTCGGATCGCTGCGCGGTCAGCTCCATGGATTTCGGCGGTGGTTCTCCCTTGCTCAGCGACTTGAGCAGATTCTTGAATTCCTCGGCATGTGAAGAGGCCACCATGTCCAGTACCGACAGGCCTTCGATCTCCTCGAACTCCTCGTAGCCGAACATCTCCAGGTAGGCCTGGTTGCCGCGGATGTGCATGCCCTCGTGGACGTAGGCGATCGGGTCGCGCGATGAGTCAATCAAGGCATCGCAGCGACGCTCGCTCTCGCGAAGTGCCACTTCGAGATGCCGCGTGGCGCGGCGCTGCTGCAGGGACTGGAACTCTTGTGTCACCACGGCCTGCAGGTGCTCGGGACGGTCTCGCAGTGCAATGGCGCGGACACCCAGCGCGGTCATCTCGGCGGCGATGTCGGTGTTGATCTCGGTGTCGGTGACCAGCACCGGGATGTCCTTCCCGCTGGCGTCCACGGCCGACAGTACGTCTTTCAGGGGAACTGCCTGGCAGTTGCGCGCGACCAGGACGAGATCAAGGGGCTGGCTGCCGAGCTGGCGCTCCAGTTCTTCCTCGTTCTCCGGCCGGTTCGGTCGAACCGCGATGCCCCCGTTGCGGAGGATACTGATGATCTGCTCGGCGTCCTCGAGCCGGTCTTCCACCAGCACCACGCGTACGACGGAGTCCTGCATCGACATTCCTGAATATCCTTGGGGCTGAGTACTTTTACACGCGTCGGCCGGAATTGGCCACCGGTCGTCAATTTTGCACCGTTTGGGGCAATTCTTTCCATCCAGGCCCGGGTCGGCGCCGGGTGGACTGTGATCAGATTGGCGTTTTGCTGGCAGCGCCCGGGACCTCCCGCACCAGCCGGGGAATCAGGTAGCCGGGCAGGCGCGTTCGCAGTGAGTCGATCAGATGCACGGCGGTGGCATCGTCCACCTCGAAGTGCGCCGCGCCGCGAACCCGGTCCAGCTGGTGCAGGTAGTAGGGCATCACCCCGACATCGAATAAGGCTTCGCTGAGCCCGGCCAGCGCGTCCACGCTGTCGTTGACGCCGCGGAGCAGAACGGCCTGGTTGAGCAGCGTGCAGCCTTGATCGTGAAGTGCGGCCAGGGCGGCGGCAGTTTCGGCGTGCGGCTGGTTGTGCAGTCGCAGCTCGTTGCCGTGATTGGCATGGATCACCACAACCTTGCGCAGCCGTGATCGGCCGAGCAGCGACAGCAGGCCGGCATCGACGCGCGCCGGCAGCACCACGGGAAGGCGGCTGTGTATGCGCAGCGTGCGCAGGTGCGGCATGGCGTCCAGCGCATCGATCAGCTCGGCCAGCTTGGCATCGGACAACGACAAGGGATCGCCACCGGAGAGTATGACCTCGTTGATCGACCTGTCGCCGCGAAGCTGCTCCAGCGCCGCGCCCCAGCGTGCGGCGGCGGCGGTTGCCTCGGCGTAGGGGAAATGCCGACGGAAGCAGTAGCGACAATGTACCGCACAGCTGCCGGTGGCGATCAGCAGGGCGCGGCCGCGGTATTTTTGCAGGACGCCGTTGGCGGTCAGCGCGCGGACGTCGCCGACTGCATCATCGACAAAGCCCGGAACAAGGCGGTCTTCGTCGTCCATCGGCAGGATCTGACGCAGCAGTGGGTCGTTTGGATCACCCGGACGCATGCGTTCGATGAAACTCGCTGGCACCAGTAACGGGAAGTCGCGCAGGCCGGCGTTCGCCAGGCGTTCTGCCAGGAAATCCAGGCCCAGGCGCGACAGCAGACGGACAGAATCGCGTTCGGCCTCGCGCCACTGCTGGCGCCAGTCCACGCCAACTGGCTGCGCGGGGAGGGGGCTTGCGGTTATCATGGGCGGATCGCTGAATTGCCTTGGGTGCCGGGTCCCATCGGCGGACGCTGCCGGTGGCTGGAGGACAGGCCGCACATTTTAGCCGCTCGTCGGGCGGCTTTTGTTTATCGAACGAACTATCTGTGGAGTGGTGGCATGGCAACTTACGGCTTGAACGACGTCAAGAACGGCTTGAAGATCCTGCTGGATGGCGATCCTTACACGATTGTCGACGCGGACTTCATCAAGCCGGGCAAGGGCCAGGCCTTCACCCGTATCAAGGTGCGCAACCTGAAGAATGGCCGCACGACCGAAAAGACGCTGAAGGCCAACGACACCGTCGAAGGCGCCGACGTGATGGAAACCGACCTGCAGTACCTCTACAGCGACGGCGAGTTCTGGCACTTCATGGACGAGTCGACCTTCGAGCAGCTGCAGGCCGATGAAACCGCGATGAGCGACGCCGCACAGTGGCTGAAAGGTGAAGAAATCTGTCTGGTGACGCTGTTCAACGGCGCGCCGCTGGCCGTGGCTGCACCCAATTTCGTCGAACTGCAGATCGTCGAGACCGATCCGGGCGTGCGTGGTGACACCGCTTCCGGCGGCGGCAAGCCGGCCAAGCTGGAGACTGGCGCCACCGTCCGCGTTCCGCTGTTCATCGAGAACGGCGAGCTGATTCGCGTGGATACCCGCACCGGCGAATACGTTTCGCGAGTCAAGTAAGCGTGGCGTCAAGCAGCGACGTCAAGCGCGAAATCGACCTGCTGATCACGGCCGGCTGGGTGATCCCGGTCGAGCCGGCAGGCGTGGTGCTGAAGGACCATGCGGTTGCCGTCGATGGCGGGAAGATCGTGGCGGTGTTGCCTGTGGCCGAGGCCGACCAGCAGTTCCATCCCAGGCAGCGCGTGGATCGTCCGCAGGGCGTGCTGTTCCCCGGTCTGGTCAACGCGCACACGCACAACCCGATGACGCTAATGCGCGGCGTCGCCGACGACCTGCCGCTGATGCGCTGGCTCAACGAGCACATCTGGCCGGTGGAAGGCGCAGTGATGGGCCCGGCCTTCATCCGCGACGGCATCGAGCTCGCCATCGCCGAGATGCTGCGCGGCGGCACCACCTGCTGCAACGAGAACTACTTCTTCCCGGACGTGGCCGCAGCCACCTACCAGCGCCACGGCTTCCGCGCGGTGGTTGGCATTCCGGTGATTGATTTCGCCAATCCGTGGGCGGCAACCCACGACGAGCATTTCAACAAGGGCGTCGAGGTGCACGACCAGTATCGCGGCGACCCGCTGATCGGCTTTGCCTTCGCGCCGCATGCGCCGTATACGGTGGATGATCGCGCCTTCGAGCGTATCCGCACGCTGTCCAACCAGCTCGACATCCCGGTGCACTGCCACGTGCACGAAACCGCGCAGGAAGTCGACGAAGCGATGACGAAGGATGGCCAACGCCCGCTGGCGCGGCTGGATCGCCTTGGCCTGCTCAACGAGCGCATGATCGCCGTGCACATGACGCAGCTCACCGACGCCGAGATCGCGCTGTGCGCCACGCGCGGTGTGCATGTGGTGCATTGCCCGGAGTCGAATCTGAAGCTGGCTTCGGGCTTCTGCCGCGTGGAAGCGATGCGCGAGGCCGGGGTGAATGTCGCACTAGGCACCGATGGCTGCGCCAGCAACAACGATCTGGACATGATCGGCGAGATGCGCACGGCGGCCCAGTTGGGCAAGGCCGTCGCGCAGAATGCCGCCGCTGTCGATGCCGCCTACGTGCTGCGCATGGCGACGCTGAACAGCGCCAAGGCCATGGGCCTTGATGACCGCATCGGCAGTATCGAACCCGGCAAGCAGGCCGACCTGGCGCTGCTGCAGCTGGATGATCTGGAGTCACAGCCGGTCTACAGCGCGATTTCGCATCTGGTCTACGCCAGCGGCCGCCACCAGGTGTCCGATGTATGGATCGCCGGCAAGCCGCGCTTGGCGAATGGCGAACTGCAGGACATGGATCGCGCCGACCTCATCGCCCGTGCCCGCAACTGGGGCGAACGCATTGCCAAACTGCCTCGCGGCGGCAAGGCAGGCTGAGGCCGCCGTGAGCGGTGCACCGTCAACGGTCAACGTCGATCCGGGCGAGATCGCCCGCTTTGATCGTCTGGCGCAAAGGTGGTGGGACCCCGAAGGTCCCAGCAAGCCGCTGCACGATCTAAATCCGGTGCGCCTGGCCTTTGTCGCCGAGCGCACTAGGCTGAAAGGCGCGGCAGTGCTGGACGTCGGCTGCGGTGGCGGCTTGTTGAGTGAAGCGCTGGCCAGCGAGGGCGCTACGGTTACGGCCATCGACCTGTCATCCGAGTTGATCGAAACGGCGAAGCTGCACCTGCTGGAGTCAGGCCGCGAGGTTGACTACCGGCAGGTCAGCGTCGAGGCGTTGGCTGAGGAACTGCCGGGCAGTTTCGACGCCATCACCTGCATGGAGCTGCTGGAGCACGTGCCCGATCCGGCGGCGCTGCTGGCGGCCTGTCATCGCCTGCTGAAACCGGGCGGGCAGCTGTTCGTGTCCACGCTCAACCGCACGCCCAAGGCCTTCGCGCTGGCCATCGTCGGCGCCGAGTACGTGATGCGTCTGCTGCCGCGCGGCACGCACCGCTACGCACAGTTCATCCGCCCTTCCGAGCTGGCGCGCTGGCTGCGCAGTGTCGGTTTCCAGTTGGGCGACGTCACCGGTCTGCACTACGATCCCTTCGGACGCCGTGCCTGGAGCGGTCCGGGTCTCGACGTCAACTACCTGATGTCGGCCACCCGCGCCGACTGAGCGCGCATCG
>JAGRJX010000255.1 GCA_020442545.1 Lysobacterales bacterium | reverse complement strand
AGCCCTTCGGCGGCGAAGGCCTGTCCGGCACCGGCCCCAAGGCCGGCGGCCCGCACTACCTGTTGCGCTTCGCCGGTGAGCGCAGCCTCAGCATCAACACCACCGCTGCGGGCGGCAATGCATCACTGCTGACGCTGGAGGATTGAACCAGAAACCGGAAGGAGCAACCGGCTCGACCGCCTTCAGCCGGCGTCAGCGTTGCGCGCGCGGGCCTTGGCCGTGCTGGCCGACAGCATCGGCTGGTAGAAGTGGCGGTGGCGGATCAGCAGTGCTTTCTTCAGCACGCTGCGTGCCAGTACCAGATTGGTCCGGGCCGGCACGCCGCCGTTCTCCAGCATGTCTTCGAAGAGCGCCATCAGGCGTCGCGACAGCGTGGCCATCTGCATCCGGCCGCTGAGTCGCTGACTGCCGCCAACCGCCTGCAGCGTCTGCGCCTGCAGGCCCGGGAAGATGTGTCGGGCTTCCTCCCGATGGATGAACTGGAAATCATCCATGCATGAGCGGACGACGGTACCGCAGGTGCCAGCCGATAGCGCGGTGTCGGGTTTCAGGAGAATCGCGATGCGGTCATCGATCCTGCGATGCATGGCCAGCAGCTTGCGGACCACGGTTTCTGGGTGGTGGCGGTCGCGGTCCGGCACCGACGCTTCGGGCACCAGCTGCACGGTATGACTTCTCTCGGGCTTGCTCGGCATGTTGATGGTCCCGACGACGCGAATGCCACCAGTTTGCGCTGCCCAGGAAAGCCAGGAGTGTGATGCAGTTCACGATGACACAGTGCCTTACAAATTGCCCAGCACAGCGACCGGCGTTTGCCGCCATTCACTGGTCCATTTCGTGTGATTAACACTTTCCTAACACGAATGATCGGTGGCAATCGCTAGATTGCGGGATAATCCCGACCGCCAGCTCCGTGCTGGCGCTTTCGTCTCGGCAGCCGGTCAACGCATGTACCTGGATTTCTACGGCCTCAAGGAACCGCCGTTCTCGATCACCCCGGACCCGCGCTTCGTGTTTCTCAGCGAACGCCACCGGGATGCGCTGGCGCACCTGCTCTACGGGATCGGCCAGGGCGGCAGTGGCGGCTTCGTGCAGCTGACCGGCGAGGTCGGTACCGGCAAGACCACGCTGTGCCGCCTGCTGCTGGAACAGTTGCCGGAAAAGACCCGCGTGGCGCTGGTACTGAATCCGCGGATCAGCCCGCTGGAGCTGCTGGAAACCATCTGCGAAGAACTCAAGCTCGATATCGATGGTCGCCAGGGCAGCCTCAAGGGCATGGTCGACACGCTCAACACCTACCTGCTCGACGCCTACGCCCAGGGCCTGCGCGTGGTGCTGATCATCGACGAGGCGCAGAACCTGTCCGACGAGGCGCTGGAACAGGTCCGACTGCTGACCAACCTCGAAACCCCCACACAGAAGCTGCTGCAGATCATCCTGCTCGGCCAGCCTGAGCTGCGCGAGATGCTGGCCAAGCCCGAGCTGCGCCAGCTGGCCCAGCGCATCACCGCGCGCTACCACCTGACACCGCTCAACACCGACGAAACCGAGGCCTACGTGCGCCATCGGCTTGCGGTGGCCGGATCGCAGCGTTTTCCGTTCACCAAGCTGGCGCTGCGCAAGATTCATCAGCATTCCGGCGGCGTGCCGCGACTGATCAACGTCATTACCGACCGGGCCCTGGTCGCCGGGTACGCCCAGGACCTTCAGCAGATCGGCGAGCGGGTGATTGACCAGGCCGCCGCCGAAGCGCTGGCCGGGCCAGTGCGGCGGGTACGGGTGCCGCGCAGCGTATGGGCGCTGACCGCCGTGCTGCTGCTGGCGCTTGCCGGCTGGTGGCTTTGGCCGCGTGCGCCGGCCACCGACGCGACTTCCGCCAGGGCTGACGTGCAGATGGCGGATCGCAGCGTTGAGCCCGCGGTGGAAAGCTCCGAGGTCGAATCCTTGAGCGACCGCATACTGAACGCCGGGCCATCCGGCCTGAACGCCTGGACGCGTCTGCTCTCGCTGTGGACGTTACGCGCCGAGGAAGCCGACGTGCGTACGGCGGCGCGCTGTCCCAGCGTGCTGGCACCGGGCGTGTTCTGCCTGCGCAGCCGCGGCAATCTGAGCAAGCTGGAAACCCTGCGCCGCCCGGTGATCCTTCGTCTTACTGAAGGGCAGCGCTCGGCATGGACGGTTCTGATCGGCATCGATGACGAACGCGTCCGTCTGACCATTGGCGGTGACACCTTCGATACCAGCTGGCGCGAGCTGGAGCGCGCCTGGCTGGGCGACTTCTACGTGATCTGGCGTGCGCCAGCCTTCATGACCGGCACCTTCCGGCGCGGCGACAGCGGCGCCGCCGTCGACTGGCTTCGCAATGAGCTGACCGAACCCGGCGAGAAGGGTGTCGCCGACGCCGGGCCGGCAATCTACGACGAGGCAATGGAAAACGCCGTGCGTAGCCTGCAGGCGGCCCATGGACTGATACCCGACGGCATCGTCGGCCCGGAAACCTTGCTCGCACTGACCGCTGCCAGCAGCAATGGCCCACGCCTGCGGCGCAATCTCGACTGATGTCCCTCATCCTCGAAGCCCTGAAGAAGTCCGAGGCCGAACGCCGGATTGGCGAGGCACCCGACCTGCTGTCGCCGAGCGTTTCGGTTGCCGCGAAAAGCCGGCGTGCATCGCGCACCTGGCTGTGGGTGTTACTGCCGACCCTTCTGCTGCTGGCACTGGCCGCCGCGTGGTGGCTCGGGCGCGCGGGTGGACCGGGAGCGGACACCGCCGCTCGCGACGACAACGACAGCCCGGCGGTAGCCACCGATGATCCCGACACCCGCGCATCACCGCCCAGCGCAGCGACAGGTGTTGAATCGACCGCAGGACAACGTCGAGCCAACACTGCTGAAGCAGCCATCCACACACCAACCACAGCCGCGCCGGCGCCGCCACCGGGCGCGGCATCGTCGTCGCAGACACCCGTCACCGCGATGCCGCGCGCACCAGGCGAGCGCGAATCCATGCCGGTGACACCCGGCACGCTGCCCGCCTTGTCGCCACGTCCGGTCGAACAGCCAGCAGTCGAACCCGCGCCCCTCAAACCAGACACTGCCCCCACCCCAGGCAACACAACACCCGAACAGCCGGCACCCGCGACCCTGCCCCTGCTGCGCCAGCTGGACAGCGCGACGCGGGGCGAACTGCCGCCGCTGCGGATCAGCATGCACGTGTTCACCGAGCAGCCCGACGGCCGCTTCGTGATCATTGACAATCACCGCTACGGTGAAGGTGCCAGCGTGGCGAGCGGCCTCAGCATTGCCGAGATCCGCCGTGACGGCGTGGTCATGGATTACCGTGGCCGGCGCTTCCTGATAGACCGGCCCGGCTAGGCCGCGGCGACATGTTTCTCGACGTCCCCACCCGCCACCGGCGCCGACTGATCTGGGCGACGCCACTGCTGCTCTTTGCCTGCATGCTCGGTTTTGGCTGGCTGCTGTACATCGGATTTTCCGGCCATGGGCAGTTCCTGGCGAAATGGGGGACGCTGCCGGAAGCCCTTCTCGCACCGCGCGAGTCGTGGCTGCAGGGCCTTCTGGACGGTCATCTGGTGACGTTGTTCACCGCGCTGTTCATCCATGCAGACTGGCTGCACCTCGGCGGCAATCTGGTATTTCTGCTGATCTTTGGTCTGGCCAGCGAACGCGCCATTGGCGCCGGCCGTTTTCTGCTGCTGTTTCTGTTTTGTGGTGCGCTGGCCAATCTGGTGGCCGCAGTGTCGCTGGGCGACACGCCCGATCGCGTGATCGTCGGCTCCAGCGGTGCCGTGTCGGCCGTGATCGGCAGCTACCTCGTCCTGTTTCCGCGCGCCAGGCTGGCGCTGGTGCTGCCGCTGGGCCTGTACCTGGAGTTCGTGCGCATTCCTGCCTCGCTGCTGATTGCCATCTGGGCGCTGCTGCAGGTGGCCTTCACCTATGTCGGCCCCGCCTTCGGTGCCGTCGCGTGGTGGGCGCACCTCGGCGGCTTTCTGTTCGGCATGGTATTTGCGCTGCTGATCAAGCCCGGCATCCGGCGCCGACTTCGGCGGGGTGGGTAAGCGCCGGCCAAGCGGCTACACTCGCGCCCCGAACAAGTCCCGAGAGAACCCGTGATGAAACTGCTGGTGATCGGCGGCGGCGGCCGCGAACACGCCCTGGCCTGGAAGCTGGCGCAGTCGCCGCGCGTGACCGAAGTGCTGGTCGCTCCGGGCAATGCCGGCACCGCGATGGAACCGAAATGCCGCAACGTCGCCGTGCGCACCGACGACACCGACGCCCTGCTCAGGCTTGCCGCCGACGAGAACGTTCAACTGACCGTCGTCGGCCCCGAGGCGCCGCTGGTTGCCGGCATCGTGGATCGCTTCCAAGCCGCGGGCCGGCGCATTTTCGGACCCAGCGCTGCCGCCGCGCAGTTGGAGGGCAGCAAGTCCTACGCCAAGGATTTCCTCGCCCGTCATCGCATTCCCACCGCCTACTACGCCGTGTTCGCCGACCTCGATATGGCGCTGGACCATGTCCGCGACCACTTCCGCGACCTCAACCGGCCCATCGTCATCAAGGCAGACGGCCTCGCCGCCGGCAAGGGCGTCGTGGTGGCGATGACGCTGGACGAAGCCGAACAGGCGATCAACGCCATGCTCGCCGACAACGCCTTCGGCGACGCCGGTGCGCGGGTGGTGGTCGAGGAATTCCTCGACGGCGAGGAAGCCAGCTTCATCTGCATGGTCGACGGCATTTCAGCGCTGCCCATGGCCAGCAGCCAGGACCACAAGCGCGTCCTTGATGGCGACCGCGGCCCGAACACCGGCGGCATGGGCGCCTATTCGCCGGCCCCGGTGGTCACGCCGGAAGTCCACGAGCGCATCATGCGCGAGGTGATCAATCCGACCGTCAACGGCATGGCGGCTGACGGCGCGCCGTTCAGCGGCTTTCTCTACGCCGGCCTGATGATCGACGCCGACGGCCAGGCCAAGGTCATCGAGTTCAACGTGCGTTTCGGTGATCCGGAAACCCAGCCGATCATGCTGCGATTGCGCTCGGATCTGGTCGAGCTGGTCGAGGCTGCCATCGACGGCAGGCTGGACACCACGACAGCCGACTGGGATCCGCGCGCCGCGCTGGGCGTGGTGATCGCGGCCGAAGGCTATCCGGGCCGCGTGCGCGGCGGCGACGTCATTGAACTACCGCACGATGATCGCGAAAGCGACCGAAAGCTGTTCCACGCCGGCACGAAACGCGATGGCGAGCAGGTCGTCACCGCCGGTGGGCGCGTGCTCTGCGCCTGCGCCCTGGGCGACAGCGTGGCCGAAGCTGCCGCAGCGGCCTATGAACTGGCCGGC
>JAGRJX010000005.1 GCA_020442545.1 Lysobacterales bacterium | reverse complement strand
TCACGAACTGCGCGCCGGAACGGATGCTGTTCGGCCAGCGCGTGGTGACCGCTTTCAGCCTGGTATAGAAGCGCACGCCTTCCGGACCGTACACGTGATGGTCGCCGAACAGCGAGGCCTTCCAGCCACCGAAGCTGTGGAAGGCTGCCGGCACCGGGATCGGCACGTTGATGCCTACCATGCCGACCTGCACGCGCTGCACGAAATCGCGCGCCGCGTCGCCATCGCGGGTGAACAGCGCGGTGCCGTTGCCGTATTCGTGGGCGTTGATCAGCGCCAGCGCCGATTCGTAATCCGGTACGCGGATGATCTGCAGCACTGGACCAAAGATCTCCTCACGATAGATGCGCATGTCGGCATTGACGCGATCAAACAGGCAGCCACCGAGGAAGAAGCCGTCCTCGTGGCCTTGCACGCGATGTTCGCGCCCATCGACGACCAGCTCGGCGCCTTCCTCGACGCCCAGATCAACGTAGCCACGCACCTTGTCGCGATGCATGGCAGTGATCAGCGGACCCATGTCGACGTCGCCACTGCCCGGACCGATTTTCAGCTCGCGGACGCGCGGTGCGAGACGCTCGACCAGCGCATCACCGACAGCATCACCCACAGCTACGGCCACCGAAATCGCCATGCAGCGTTCGCCGGCCGATCCATAGCCCGCACCCATCAGCGCATCGACCGCCTGATCCATATCGGCATCGGGCATGACCACCATGTGATTCTTGGCGCCGCCCAGCGCCTGCACGCGCTTGCCGTGGCGGCAACCCGTCTCGTAGATATAGCGCGCAATCGGCGTGCTGCCGACGAAGCTGACCGCCGACACATCCGGATGCTCGAGGATGGCGTCCACCGCACGCTTGTCGCCGTGCACCACGTTGAACACGCCATCCGGCAATCCGGCCTGCTTCAGCCATTCGGCCAGCATCAGCGACGCAGACGGATCGCGCTCCGATGGCTTCAGCACGAAGGTATTGCCGCAGGCGATGGCGATCGGAAACATCCATAGCGGCACCATCGCGGGGAAGTTGAACGGNNGCGACCACGCCGAGCGGCTGGCGCACCGACATGGCGTCGATGTCGCGACCGACGTTTTCCGTGACTTCACCCTTGAGCAACTGCGGAATGCCGCAGGCAAACTCGATCACTTCGAGCCCACGGGTGACTTCACCCAGCGCATCGGAATGCGTCTTGCCATGCTCGGCGGTAAGTGCATCCGCCAGCGCATCGGCATTGGCTTCGATGAGGTCACGCAGCTTGAACATCACCCGCGCACGGCGCACCGGCGGCGTGGCGGCCCAGTCGGGGAAGGCAGCCTTCGCGGCCGCGACCGCCGCATCGACTTCGGCCTTGCCGCCCATGGCCAACTCGCCGCTCTGGCGACCGGTGGCGGGGTTGAACACCACGCCAAACTCGCCGCCATTGCCATCGACATGCTGGCCGTTGATGTAATGCGGAATGCGGCGCGGCGCCTCGCCTGTGACGGGATGCAGAGTGCTGACCGGTACGCTCATGGCGATCTCCTGAATGACGATGTGGTGGCGTCAGGCCACCGCGCGGATCGACTGGCGCATGCCTTCGACCAGCGCGTCGATTTCGGCTTCGGTACTGATCGCCGGCGGCGCCAGGGCGATGGTGTCGCCGGTAAAACGGATCAGGAAGCCACGCTTCAGTGCATCCTCGAACAGACGGATCGCGCGCAGACCCGGCTTGCCCTCGATGGGTGCCAGATCGAAGGCCGCAGCGCATGAGTAGTTGCGGATGTCGGTGACATTGGGCTCGTCGCGCAGCGAATGCACGCCCTCACCCAGACGCTTGCCGAGCTCGGCGAAGCGCTGCGGGATGCCTTCCTCCTCCAGCACGTCCAGCGTGGCATGCGCGGCGGCCACCGCCATTGGATGCCCGGAATAGGTGTAGCCGTGGAACAGCTCCACCGCGTACTCCGGCCCCTGCATGAAGGTGTCGTAGATCTTCTGGTCGGCGATCACGCCACCCATCGGGATGGTGCCGTTGTTCACGCCCTTGGCGAAGGTGATCAGGTCCGGCGTGGCGCCGAAGGCCTGCGCACCGAACCAGTCGCCCATGCGGCCGAAACCGCAGATCACCTCGTCGAAGATCAGCAGGATGCCGTGTTTCGTACAGATGTCACGCAGGCGCTGCAGATAGCCAAGCGGCGGAATGATCACGCCGACCGAACCCTGCATCGGCTCGACAATGACGCCGGCAATCGTCGAAGCGTCATGCAGCGCGACGATGCGTTCCAGCTCGTCGGCGAGATGTGCGCCCCACTCGGGCTGGCCCTTCGAAAACGCGGTTTCAGCCGGATTGTGGGTATGCGGCAGGTGGTCGACGCCTGGCACCATCAGCGGCGCGAACATCTTGCGGTTGGCGACCATGCCGCCAACCGACATGCCGCCGAGCCCAACGCCGTGGTAGGCCTTCTCGCGACCAATGAAGCGCGTGCGCGAGGCCTCGCCACGCAGGCGGTGATAGCCCAGCGCCATCTTCATCGCCGTGTCGACGGCCTCCGAGCCGGAGTTGGTGAAGAACACACGATCCAGCGAACCGGGCGCGAGGCTGGCGATGCGGTCGGCCAGCTTGAACGTCGCCGGACTGCCAAGCTGGAAGGCCGGCACGTAGTCGGCTTCGGCGATCTGACGCTGCACTGCCTCGACGATTTTCGGATGGCCATGCCCCAGTCCGCTGCACCACAGGCCGGACAGGCCATCGAACAACTGCTGGCCTTCCACCGTGGTGTAGTAGGCACCCCTGGCGGACGCGATCATCCGGTTCGCCGGTCGCTGCTGCTTGAAATAGCGGTTGTGGGTGAACGGCATCCAGTACGGATCGAGGTTGATATCCGAGGGATCAAAAGTAGTCGCGTTGGCACTTTCGGGCATGGGCTCGCTGTCTCGCTGGCAACCGGAAACCTCCATCCTACCGATTTGCATTGGTTTGGCGATGTGCAGTGCAGCGTAGCGCGGCCCCCTGCGTCGAGCACGGCGGCGGTCGGCCTGTCCTGTGCCAGGCAGCGCCGCGTGATCGATTCTGCTGCCCGACGACGCTTAAGGAGTCGTAGACCCCGGAACCCTGACGGGGACCTGACCGTGGAGCAGGATCATGCGTTGGAGCACTCTTTGGTGTATCGCGGCAACGGCAATGCTGGCATCCGCCGCCGTCGTCGCGCGGGTCGGCGACGACTTCCGGACCGTTCGCGGCGATGATGACCCGGGCGGCAGCTGGCATGCGCTGACCATGACCAACAGCGGGCGGCTGATCGCCGTCGGCGGTGGTGGCGGACTGATGGTCAGCGACAACAGCGGTGTCGACTGGGACTTCCGTCGCGTCATCGTTGACGGCAAGCCCGAGCGGATCAGCTTCAGCGATATCGTCGAGTTCGGCCCCAACAGCGGCATGGGGCAGCGCAGGCTGGCCGCCATCGGGGTCTGGCTGGAGCCGGACATCAGCGATTCCTGGCCGTTCGCCGGGCGCACCTACATCTACCTCAGCAGCGACAACGGCGACAACTGGAGCAAACACCCGTTCCCGGAAGTCAGCACCACGCATACCACCTACGGCCTGTTTGATGGCGTCACCCTGCAGCGCCTGTTCGTCACCAATGACGGTCGTCTGCTGGCCTACGGCACCACCATGGTCTCCAACCTGTTCGTCACCTGGTCGGTCGGCGGGCTGATCTACCGCAGCAACGACGGCATCAACTGGACGCGCAGCATCTTCGAGCGCGGGCCGATCCAGGAAATGGCCTATTCAGCATCCATCGGACGCCTGGTCGCGGCCGGCTTCGGCACCATGCTGGACAGCGCCGATGGCGCGGGCTGGAACGGCTATCAGATGAAGGACGCCGCGGTCACCGTGCCGGCCGGCCCCTTGTCCTACGAAACCCTGCGCAAGCTGTCGGTGGAGGACATCGTGATCCACGACGACCACTACGTGGCAACCGCGATCACCTATGTGCCCTACGACGACAGCATTTCCACCTCGATCCCGGACAAGATCTACAACCTCGATGCCGCCGCACCCTTCGGGCCGGGCCGTGACTGGACGGGGCGCGAGCAGCCGAGCCGATTCGGGAAGCTGTTCTCGGACGGCACCTCGCTGGCCCAGATCGGTTTGCGGGGTGTCTATACCAGCGGCAACAACGGGCAGTCGTGGTCGCGACCGGTGACCGATCCGGTTGCTTCCGGCAGGGCGTTCACGCAGACCCCGTCTGGCGACTTCTTCGGTATCGGCAAGAGCAGCACCAGCAACAATGGCCTGGCGGTCTGGCACGGAACCAGCCTGACCACCTGGAGCAAGGTCTTTGATCGCCCGAAACTGCCGTTTTTTGCCTATGCCCTAGGCACTTCCGGTGAACATGCCTTTGTCTGCGGCACCGCCAGCGGATCCAGCGGCTCGATCAACTCGATCTACGGCAGCAGCGACAACGGCGAAACCTGGACGCAGCGCGCCACCGGCCTGCCCGGCTGCGTGGGCAAGCTGGTCAGGCACGGCAGCCGCCTTCTGGTGCCGGATTTCGACGGCGGCGTGAACATCAGCGACGACAACGGTGCGAGCTGGCAGAACCTGCGCGTCCTGCCCGACGGCCACGAAGGCGCCACCGCGCTGACCCGCACGCGGACCGGACGCCTGATCCTTGGCCCCGAAGGTCGCGTGAGCTCCAGTTGCTACGTCAGCGACGACGGTGGTGACACCTGGAGCCCGCGCCCGTGGCCGGCCCAGTTCGGCGAAGACATCATCGACATCAAGGGTGTCGGCGGCAGCCGCGTGATCGCATTGGCGCAGTATTTCGCCTCCTTCGATCCGCGGCTGCTGATCAGCGACGACGACGGCGAGACCTGGCGGCGGGATGAATCGCTGGAGTCGGTCGCCGGCCTGCCACAGTCCGGCGGCAGCCTGATCGAGATGGAGCAGATCGTGCAAAGTCCCAGCGGCCGCATTTTCATTCGCGGCGACGATGCGCTGATCGTCAGCGACGACAACGGCAGCACCTGGCAGTACCGCTTCGGCACCTTCTTCACCAATGGCCTGCGCGCCGGACCCTGGTGGGGCGACATCCACGACATGGCCTACGTCAACAAGCGCTGGGTCATGCCGATGACGCTGCGCGAGACCAACGAAGTCATCGACCACAAGCGCAACTGGATGCTGGTCAGCGATGACGACGGCGACACCTGGTTCCGCCGTGAAATCCCCAGCAATTTCGCTCTGGCGCATGACGCCATGATGGGCGAGCATCGCGCCATCGTGATCGGCTCCGACGGTGCGGTCTGGCTGTCGGATGCCGAACATGAGGTTGAAGCGGCGTCCGAGCGCGTGCTGGTTCGTGCCGGTGAGATCGCCAGGATCAATATTCCTCGTCCGCCAATTCCGGGGAATCTCGACATGGTCTACAGCACCATGCCGGACCTTGACGCTCCGGGCGGGGAGAATGCGGTAATCGGCTATCACTACGACGAAACCGCCGGTGCGCTCTCGTGGGCGAATGGCGACAACTCGCCGCGCGTGGTCGAGGTGCAGACCTACAACCATCAGACCGACACCGAGCAGCCGATGAAGCGCTTCCTGGTGCAGTTGGTGCCGGAAGGTGCGGACATGGATTCGGCGGTACAAATCCCGGTCAGCATCATGAATACCGGGCGACCGATCAACTCGGTACGGCTGCAGCTGATGGACATGGACAATCTGGTGTTTTCCATCGGCGGCGATGCCAAGGACTTCCACATTGCGCTCGGTCGCCAGCCCGATTCCGACGTGAACCTGTTGATCAACCTGGGCGAACCGGCGATGGCGTCGGTTTCACCGACCGTCCTGACATTCACCAATGCGAACTGGCACGAAGCGCAGAGCATTGCCGTCACTCCGGTCGGGGGTAACGCTCCCGTCCAGCCGCATCTGGGCACATCCTATGAAATCCTGATTACCGCCGATACGCAAGATCCGGCCTACAGCAACCATCTCGGGGTTGCCAAGGCGCTCTATCGCTATCCCTCACCGCTGATCTTCTACGATGGCGTGGAGACCGATGTCATCGATTGATTCCTGTCAGGGGGAATCGGGAAAAGCAGAAGGCCCCGCACGCGGGGCCTTCTGTCGTTGCGACAAGCTGGCATGAGGCATCAGCCGATGACTTTCGCCATCTCCAGGCACTTGTTCGAGTAGCCCCACTCGTTGTCGTACCAGGCCACGATCTTGATGAAGCTGTCGTCGAGCGCGATACCGGCGTCGGCGTCGAACACCGAGGTATGGGTCTCGCCAACGAAATCGGTGGCAACGACCTTGTCCTCGGTGTAGCCGAGGATGCCCTTCAGCGCGCCTTCGCTCTGCGCCTTCATCTCGGCGCAGATATCGGCGTAACTGGCGCCCTTCTCCAGTTCGACAGTGAGGTCTACGACCGACACATCGGAGGTCGGCACGCGGAAGCTCATGCCGGTGAGCTTGCCGTTCAGCGCCGGCAGCACCTTGCCCACGGCC
>JAGRJX010000254.1 GCA_020442545.1 Lysobacterales bacterium | reverse complement strand
GTATTGCGCTGCTGGATCAGAGCCTGGGCGGGGCCGGCATGTGGAGCAATCTGTCGCCGGGCAGCCTGGATGAGTCGCCGAGTTTCGCGCCGAACGGAAGCATGATCCTGTACGCTGCCCGCGAGAATTCGCGGGGCGTGCTGTATGCCGTGTCAGCCGATGCGCGGGTGCGGCAGCGACTGGTGCTTGCTGACGGTGATGTCCGCGAGCCGGCCTGGTCGCCCTACCGGCAACGCTGACCGGCATTGAATGCACCGGCCAGCCGGAACGCGCCCAGCGCGCACCGGATGGCCCTTCGGCACAGGACGTGCCGACGCCTCCGGCAGGTGTTGCCGGATGCGAAAACGTGGCGCGGCGAACCCGCGACCGTTCCAGACGTGCGCCATGGCAGGATGCCGGGCGTCGTGACTTCATAACCGATTAGCCCGTCGTATACCCGATTACCTTTCAAGGATTTGCCATGAACAGCAGCACCCGACTCCTGATGGCCGTTGCCCTTTCCCTGACCCTGGTCGCCTGCGCCAAGAAGGTCAAGGAAGAGCCGCCGGTTGTCGACAACACCCCGCCGCCGGTGGTTGACACCACGCCGGTCGATGACGGCCGCTACGATCCGTCTGACCTGGACACCGATACCTGCCTGCGCCAGCGCGTGGTCTACTTCGATTTCGACCAGAGCAGCATCCGTCCGGAGTTCCAGGAAATCATGGCCTGCCATGCCAAGTACCTGCAGGACCGTCCGAGCGCCCGCATCACGCTGGAAGGCCATGCCGACGAGCGCGGCACTCGTGAGTACAACCTGGGCCTGGGCGAGCGCCGTGGCAATGCCGTTTCCGACGCGCTTTCCGCCAGTGGCGGTTCCGCCAGCCAGCTGACCACCGTCAGCTATGGCGAAGAGCGCCCGGTTTGCATGGACTCCGGTGACAACTGCTGGTCGCGCAATCGTCGCGTCGAGATCGTCTACACGGCTCAGTGATGGTGACGAGATCCAGACACGCTGCATTGCCGGTTCGCAAGGCCGGCTGGCTCGCAACGGTGGTGCTGGTCGCCACCGTTGCGGCTTCGCCGCTGTTCGCGCAGTCCGGCCGCCTCAGCCTGTCCGAGCGCGTCGCGCGCCTGGAACAGCAGGCCGACGGCAACGGTGCCGTTGATTCCAATCCGGTAGACCTGCTGAACCGCATCAGCCAGCTGCAGGGCGAAGTTCAGAGCCTGCGCAGCCTGGTCGAAGAGCAGGGGCACCAGATCGAGCTGCTCAAGCAGCAGAACCGCGACCAGTACCTCGCCATCGACAGCCGCCTGACGCGACTCGAAGGCGGCGTGCCGGCGGCAGCCGCTGACGGAAGCCCGCTGCGTGAGCAGGACCTGCAGCCGACTGCGCCGAGCACACCGGATCGAGATCAGCTGGTGATGGAGCCGCCGCTGGTGCAGCCGCCGCCGCAGCCGGCCAGTACCGCATCGGCCAGCTCCGCCTCGGCGATGGGCGCCGACGGTTCGATCACCGGCATGCCCAGCGCGCTTCCCGCGCCAGCGGTGGACGAGCGCGGCGCCTACGAGAGCGCCTTCGACTCGCTGAAGAACGGCCAGTACGCCGAGGCCGCGCGTCGCTTCCAGGCGTTCCTGCGTGATCACCCGAACGGCGAGTACGCGCCGAACGCGCAGTACTGGCTGGGCGAGTCGTACTACGTTACGCAGAACTACCAGATCGCGCTGGAGTCCTTCGAGTCGCTGCTTTCGCGTTTCCCGAACAGCGCCAAGGCGCCGGACGCGCTGCTCAAGGTCGGCTACTGCCACTACGAGCTGCGCCAGTGGGAAGCGGCCGAAGCCGTGCTGAGCCAGGTGATCCAGCAATATCCGGACACCACGGTGTCGCGACTGGCGCAGGGTCGCCTGCGCGCGCTGCGGCTGGAAAACCGCCAGTAGTCCGCCGCGTCAACGCATGAAATGACGGGGCCGGCTTGCCGGCCTTCGTCGTTTCTGGACGATACTTTTTCTCCTGCCGGTGGCGCTTTGCCACGAAAGTCCCCACGATTGCATCCGATGTCCACTTCCGTCGCCAACGAAACCCAGAACGACACGCCGGCCCTTGATTCGCGTCTGAAGATCACCGAGGTGTTCGTCTCGCTGCAGGGTGAGGCGCGCAGCGCCGGCTGGCCGACCCTGTTCATCCGTCTCACCGGCTGCCCGCTGCGTTGCGTCTATTGCGACAGCGAATACGCCTTCTACGGCGGCGAATGGCGTGATATCGATGATCTCGTGAACGAGGCGAAAACATCCGGTGTGCGCCATGTCTGCGTCACCGGCGGCGAGCCGCTGGCACAGAAGCGCTGCGCCATCCTGCTGACGAAGCTCTGCGATGCCGGCTTCGACGTCTCGCTGGAAACCTCCGGCGCGCTGGATATCAGCGTGGCCGACACCCGCGTCAGCCGCGTGGTCGACCTGAAGACGCCGGCCTCCGGCGAAGGTGCCCGCAACCGCTGGGAGAACATCCCGCTGCTGACGGCGCACGACCAGGTCAAGTTCGTGATCTGTGATCGCGGCGACTACGACTGGGCGCGCGGCGTGATCGACGAACATCGCCTCACCGAACGCTGCGAGGTGCTGATGTCGCCCAGCGCGGGCCAGCAGTCACCCACCGAACTGGCCGACTGGATCGTCGCCGACCGCCTGCCGGTACGCTTCCAGGTGCAGCTGCACAAACTGCTGTGGAACGATCAACCGGGGCGCTGAGAAACGCAATGACTGATACCCGAACCAATGCCGTGGTGCTGCTGTCCGGCGGCATGGATTCCGCCGTCGTGCTCGCGATTGCCCGAGAGCAGGGCCATGCCTGCCATGCACTCAGCGTCTCCTACGGCCAGCGTCATACCGCGGAGCTGGCCGCCGCAGCAAAGCTGGCGCAAGCCCAGGGTGCTGTCGCGCACAAGACGGTCACCGTCGACCTGCGCAGCATCGGCGGCAGCGCGCTGACCGACGACATCGATGTGCCCGAGCATGGCGGCGATGGCATACCCGTCACCTACGTCCCGGCGCGCAACACCATCATGCTGTCGGTGGCGATGGGCTGGGCCGAGGTGCTCGGCGCAGAGGCCATCTACTGCGGCGTGAACGCCGTGGACTACAGCGGCTACCCGGACTGCCGACCGGCCTTCATCGACGCGTTCCAGTCGCTGGCCGCGGTGGCGACCAAGGCAGGTGTCGAAGGCCGCGCGCCGCGCATCGAGGCACCGCTGCTGCACCTGTCCAAGGCCGATATCGCCCATCGTGGCATCGAGCTCGGCGTGGACTTCGGTCAGACCGTGTCCTGCTACCAGGCCGATGACGACGGTCGCGCCTGTGGTCACTGCGATGCCTGTCATCTGCGCGCAGAAGGCTTCCGCGCCGCCGGAATCGCCGACCCGACGCGCTACGTCGAAGCCGCCAACCGACCCTGAAACTTGAGCCAGCGCCGCGCGCCGACTAAACTGCGCGGCCCCGCAGGGCTGCACGATGAGTTGTCGGGGCAGTTTGGCGCAGGAGGCGCTGCCCGCGCGGGCGCGAAGCACCGCAGCGGAAACGGACGGGAGCTTCGCTTACGTCGTTTCAACAAAGTCGTGGCAGGATGCCCGATCTTTGATCAGACAATGGGTCGTTAGCTCAGTTGGTAGAGCAGCGGACTTTTAATCCGTAGGTCATTGGTTCGAGTCCAATACGACCCACCATT
>JAGRJX010000253.1 GCA_020442545.1 Lysobacterales bacterium | reverse complement strand
TGCTGATCACCATCGGCTCCAGGCCGGGCTCGTAGATCGGCACCACGCCCTGGCGCAAACCGCTGACCTTGGCCTCGTCGATGTCGGCGCAGAGTGCATGGTGACCAACTTCGGCCAGGCAGGTGCCGGTGACCAGACCGACATAGCCGGTGCCGAACAGGGTGACTCGCATCGTGCGGATTTCCTTGAAACTGAAGCGGGCTGCGGATGATACCGCGCACACCGCAAGGGTTCATGACAACCGGATTGCGGGGCACGGCAAACACCGGCCCCACAAACGGCAACGGCCGACCCAGAAGGCCGGCCGTTGCGCATATCGCGAAGGTCGCGATTACTTCTCGGCGTCAGGCTTGACGATGTCCAGCAGCTCGACCTCGAAGTGCAGCGTGGCATTCGGACCGATCGGACCCGGCGTGGCGCGATCGCCATAGGCCAGCTCGGACGGAATCCAGAACTCGTACTTGCTGCCGACCGGCATCAGCTGCAGGCCTTCGGTCCAGCCCGGGATCACCTGGTTCAGCGCGAACTGCGCCGGCTCGCCGCGATCCACCGAGCTGTCGAACTTGGTGCCGTCGAGCAGCGTGCCGGTGTAGTGCACCTTCACCGTGTCGGTGGCGGCGGGCTTGGCGCCCTTGCCTTCGGTGACGACCTTGTACTGCAGGCCGGAAGCGGTGCTCTTCACGCCAGCCTTGCCCTTGTTGGCGGCCAGGAACGCTTCGCCTTCCTTCTTGTTGGCCTCGGCCTTGGCCTGGGTCTCGGCTGCGGCCTTTGCCTGCATGCGCTGGGCGAAGGCCTTCTGCACTTCCATTGCCTCTTCCCGGCTCAGCGCCGGCTCGTCGCCGTTCAGGCCGCTGCGGATGGCGGCAAAGACGACGTCAAGGTCGATCTCGTCCTTGATCTGCTGCAAGGAACCGCCGATCTGCATGCCGACCACATAACTGGCCTTGTCCTTGTCAGTCTCGAGCTTGGGCGCTTCGGCGCGGGCCACGGAAAACGCGCCCACGGCAAAGCCCAGGGAAACGGCAAGCAGGGTCGGCTTGATCAAAGCTTTCATCAAATACTCCGGAGTTGAAAAGTCGGTTGGCGCTGCACAAGACAACGACAGGCGCAGCGCAGCGGCCGGCTATTGTCGCGGCCGGCCGTGCATGAAGCAACGCCGGGACTCGGACAGGACGTGAATGCAGATGTTCCGCGCACAGGGGTCCCGTCCGACAAGTCGTTCAGGCTATGGCTGAAACCCGGCGTCTCGCGCCCCGGATCGGGTTGTTCGCGAACAGTCGCCCGCGGGGCTCCGGTCGACATCCCTGTCTCCCCCTCACAGCGGTGGTAGCCGCTTCCCGACCAGTCGACATCCCTGTTTTCCCCTGCAAGTGGGGGTAACCACGACTCGACCATGCCGACAGTCATGGGTCACAACGCTTGCTTTTCTTCGTTTTGGTGTTATAGTTCACTACAACACCGCTTGACCAAGCCGCACTCAACCGAGCCCGGACGAACCAGCGTCCAACAGGAGGCCACCATGATCAGCAAATTTCGCAGCACGCTTTCCGGACTGTCCGCCATCGGCCTGTTCCTCGGCGCCTGCCTGCTGCTGGCCCAGCCGCTCCCGCAGGTCACGCAAGCAGCCGGTCTGGATGCCGCCCAGGCCAGCAACGGCGTGGAAGAATCCGCGGCGACGGTCACATTCGATGTCGAGGCCGGTCTGGGCAGCGTCAAGCTCAACCTGACCCTGCCTTATTACGCGGTCGGCAAGCTGCTCGCGACTCGGACGGAGTCCTGAACATGAGCGTGACCTGGAACGACAACCAGCCGATCTATCGGCAGCTGAAGGAGCGCGTGATCGCCATGGTCCTTGACGGCGAACTCAAGCCTGGCGACGCCCTGCCTTCGGTGCGGCAGGTCGCCGCCGAGTACCAGCTCAATCCGCTGACGGTCTCGCGCGCCTATCAGGAGCTGGTCGAAGAGACGCTGGTGGAAAAACGCAGAGGACTGGGCATGTTCGTCACCGAGGGCGCCCCGCAAAAGCTGCTGGCCAGCGAGCGCGAGCGCTTTCTGCAGGACGAATGGCCGGCCATGGTGGAGCGCATCCGGCGTCTGGGAATTGATATGAAAACCTTGTTGCAAGCTATTGATAAGGGAGACAATTGATGAATGCTTCGCTCGAATCCAATCCCTTGGAGCACAGCGGTAGCGACCGGCCCGCCACGATGGTTCGTGCGCGCGGCCTGAGCAAGACCTACGGGGCCGAGAAGGCACTGAACGGCGCCGACTTCGACATTCCGCGCGGTCGCATCGTCGGCCTGATCGGCCCCAACGGCGCCGGCAAGACGAC